>CAMYLW010000107.1:0-10385 GCA_947259475.1 Thermodesulfobacteriota bacterium | reverse complement strand
GACAAAACCACGGCTGGTGATATCGGGTCCATTAATAATATCGCCGCTTATTCGATCCACAACCACAACGGCAATCACCAGCCCGTCCTTGGACAGATGGCGCCGGTCGCGAAGCACATGATCGCCCACATCACCAACGCCCTTGCCATCCACGAGGACGCGGCCTACCTTGACCCTGCCGCCAATGCGTGCCCCATTATGATCGAACTCTATGACATCACCGTTTTCCGCCAGGAGCAAGTGATCAGCCGGGATTCCTGTACTGGCGGCCAACTGCGAGTGTTTGACGAGATGGCGGTACTCCCCGTGGATGGGGATGAAGTAGCGCGGCCGGGTGATGTTCAACATCAATTTGAGTTCTTCTTGGTTGGCGTGTCCGGATACGTGAATTTCCGAGACCTTCTCGTAGAGGACCTCAGCACCACGCCGATAAAGATGATTGATAATGTTGGTTATGGATTTTTCATTGCCGGGGATGAATTTGGATGAAAGGATTACCGTATCGCCCGGCTGGATACGGAGTTGACGATGGTCATCCAGGGCCATCCGGGTGAGGGCAGAGAGCGGTTCCCCCTGGCTGCCAGTGGTGAGCATCAGTACCTGCTCGTCCGGTAGAGTGGCCATCTCCGGCAGGGTGATCTCCAACTCCTGAGGGAAATCCAAATAGCCAAGCTTCCTGGCTAGGCGAACATTGGTCAGCATGGACTTGCCATTCAGAAAAACCTTTCGGCCAAACTGACGAGCCAGATTTACTACTCGTTGGATGCGAGGAATGTTGGAGGCGAACACGGCAACAATAATACGTCCGCCACAGTCATCCATGGTATGTTTAATAGTTTCGCCGATTTCCCTTTCAGATAGGGTGTAACCCTCACGCTCCACGTTGGTGGAGTCAGAAAGAAGGGCAAGCACTCCCTCCTCACCATAGAATGAGAAGCGGTTGAGATCAGTGTGCCGGCACGCTACCGGGCTATGGTCTATTTTGAAATCGCCAGAATGGATTATAGTTCCGAACGGGCTCTTTATCGCCAAGCCGACGCCATCGGAAATACTATGACATACGGGGATAAACTCGATGGTGAAAGGACCGATGGTAATTGTCTCTTGTGGGCGAACTGTTACAAACGGTACCAGGTCTTCTAGTTGGAACTCTTTAAGCCTCTCAGCTACGAGAGCTAAGGTCAAAGGGGTCCCGTAAATGGGAGCTCTGATTTCCGGGACGATATAAGGTAGACCACCAATATGATCTTCGTGTCCATGGGTGAGGATGATACCTGCCACTTGTCCGGCCCGACTCCGCAAGTAAGAAATGTCGGGAATTACCATATCGATTCCCAGCATATGGTCTTCTGGGAACATTACTCCCGCATCCACCACGACAATGGTGTCACCGTACTCAATCAGCATCATGTTGAGACCGATTTCCCCGAGACCGCCGAGCGGGATTAGTCTTAAGGTGTGATTGATATCCTGGTTCATTTTCATGAGTGTTTCGATTCCGCGGCAGTTGGTTCAGGCTCCCCTTTTTCCACCGGAGGCAGCTTCTCCTGAATTCGCCTCCGGATTTCGGAGATCAGCCAATCTCTGTCTCGCAAACTAATGTCCTCGGTGGGTACCGGATCGCCAACGTAAATCAGCACAGTCTGCGGCCTCATCCTGAACCCCTTTTTTGGCAGAATCGCAAAAGTGCCGCTGACGCTGACGGGAACAATGGGGCGCTTGGATTTGATGGCAAGGTGAAAACCTCCTTTTTTGAAGGACTGAAGCGTGCCGTCTACAGTCCTGGTGCCCTCAGGGAAAATGACAATGGAAGTCCCCTCGCGCACCCGGGTTGCTGCCAGATCAAGGCTCCTTAAGGCCTCTCTGCGGTTACTTCGGTCAATGGGGATGTAGCCAGCGCCCTTCATGCCCACCCCGAGAAAGGGAAGCTGAAAAAGCTCTTTCTTGGCGAGCCAGCGAAACTGGGTGGGGAGATGGGCGACGAGCGCGAAGATGTCAAATTGGCTCTGGTGATTGGCCGCAAACACGTAAGCTTGGTCGGGGTCTATGTTTTGCAGTCCCTCCACTCGGACTTTCACACCAGCTGCAAACAGCACAATCCGGCCCCAGAGTCGAGCTATGAGGTGGGAAAGATTGCCCCCACGGCTTATAAGGGCGAAAATCATGGCGGCAGTACCACAAAAGATGGTAGCGAAAAACAGGACAATATAAAATAACAGAGAACGCAGCATTCGCAATCCAGGCTGGTTAGTTTTTCGAGTATGTTAAAAGGATTGGCAGCCCTCGTCAAGCACAGTACCTGGATTTCTCCGCTTGATTTGCCTTGATAGAATTGATAGGGTTACATTGTCTGTATGAGCGCATGGGGTCTGGAACTGAGGGCATAGTGTCTTGTTCTCAAACTCTTGGGCCCAGCGCTTCGAGCGTGGTAGGAGGTACATATACCAGCAATCCTCCCTTTATTCAACAATTTCTAATAATTCTGAGATCTTGCTTGTGCGTTACTACCCTATCTTCCTCGATGTTGAGGGCCGGGCCTGTTTGGTGGTGGGCGGAGGAGAGGTGGGGGCGCGGAAAGTCAAGACTTTACTTGATTGCGGTGGTTTGGTGGGGGTTGTTTCCCCTGAGGTTGTAGCGTGGCTGGAGGAAAAAATCCAACAGGGAGTCGTGGAGCTGAAGGGTAGTCATTATGAAGAGCGTCAGCTTCAAGGGTGTTTTCTGGTGATCGCTGCCACTGATGATGTGGAGCTCAACTGCCGCATAGCTCAAGACGCAGAGAAAAGGGGACTGCTTTGCAACGTGGTGGACTATCCCCAAGAGGGGAATTTCATCCTCCCGGCTCTGGTCCAGCGTGGTGCATTGACCGTGGCCATCTCCACCTCGGGCAAGAGCCCCGCCCTGGCGCGCCAGCTTCGCCAGGACCTGGAGCAGCGTTTTGGCATGGAATACTCTGACTTTCTGGAACTCATGGGGGCGGTACGAGAGCGGCTTCTCAAGGATAGCCAGGACTCCCGAGCCAACAAGGAGCGCTTTGATCAACTGGTACAGTCGCCGTTGCTCGAACTGGTGCGGCGGCGTGATTATGAGGGTGTGGACCGCATTTTGCGAACAGTTTTGGGACAAGACTATTCGCTCAAAAAGTTGGAGATCTCCTGGTGAATGAGTCCGTTCTTCTCTTTTCAGTAATAACCACTCTGCTTTACGCCGTGGGGACAGTGGGCTTTCTCATCTATGTAATTCGGACGGAGAAGGTAATCCACCGTATTGCCTACGGGTTCCTTCTGGCGGGATTCCTGAGCCATACCCTAGGGCTGGCAATGCTGGTGAGCCAATTACGTCAGATGCCCGTAACAACCTTGCCCCAAACTTTTTCGCTGTTCGCCTGGGCCATTGTGGGTAGCTATCTCGCCTTCCAATTGAAATTCAACATTCGCATATTGGGTACTTTTGTATCACCGTTGGCAGTAGTGTTCATGCTGCTTTCCTCAGCGATCCCCGGCCGAGTAATTCCCAACAGTCAGCTATTTAAAAGCTTCTGGCTAACCTTACACGTGGCAACCATGTTTATCGGCATGGCCATTTTTGCGCTGGCATTCTGTGCCGGGATTATGTACCTCCTCCAGGAACGCCAAATCAAGAGCAAGAGCTTCGGGCTCCTTTATCGCCGCCTGCCTTCTCTTGAGGTGCTTGATTCGCTCAACTACGTCTGCCTGACCTTTGGTTTCCCTCTGATCACCATCGGACTTATTTCCGGCTTCGTTTATGCTGGAGCAGTCTGGCAGTCCTTCTGGCACTGGGACCCCAAGCAGATCCTTTCCGTGGTTACATGGTTGATCTATGCTGTACTACTGCATGAACGTTTGGCTGTGGGCTGGCGCGGCAGAAGGGCAGCCATCATGGCGATTATCGGCTTCAGTGTCATTCTGGTGACCTTTGTCGGGACGAGTGTTATCCTTGAAGTTCACCACAGCTTCAAACTTGGTTAGTGGAGTGGTATGGATCGGATTGTCCTCATAGGTTTGAATCACAAGACAGCCCCGGTGGAAATCCGGGAGAAGTTTGCCGTTGTCTGCGTGGATACCAGCGGACCGCTGATGAATCTGGGCCAGATGCGTGCTTTGCGGGAATCCTTCTATCTATCCACCTGCAACCGAATGGAGGTGCTCTTTACAACCCCGAGACTTGACGAGGGGATCAGTGCGGTGGTGGGTTTGCTGGCGGATATCTACGGCCAGACAGGTTCGGCGCTGAAACCCTATCTTTACACCTACATTGACCAAGACGCAGTGAAGCACCTGTATCGCGTTGCCTGTAGCCTGGACTCAATGGTTGTGGGTGAAGCTCAGATACTCGGCCAGATCAAAGACGCTTACCGCCAGGCTACGGAGGCAAAAACATCTGGGGTAATTCTCAACAGACTTTTGCACAAATCTTTTTCGGTGGCTAAACAGGTGCGGACAGAGACCCGAATTGGCAGCAGTGCCGTCTCCATCAGTTATGCGGCAGTAGAGCTCGCCAAAAAGATTTTCCAGGAGCTGCAAGGGAGAATAGCTCTTCTCATTGGTGCTGGCGAGATGGCTGAACTGGCTGCTGAACATCTTCTCTCCAATGGGGTTGAGCGGATTGTAGTAGCCAACCGCACTTTGGAAAGAGCCTTGGCCTTGGCTAAAAGATTCAATGGAACTACGGTGGGCTGGGATGAGTTAGCCGAGGAGCTTAGACGGGCTGACATCATTATCAGCTCCACTGGTTCACCGGAACCAATTTTGAGTGCTGAGCAAGTAAAACAGCGGATGCGGGCCCGGAGGAACCGGCCGCTGTTTTTCATAGATATTGCTGTGCCCCGCGATATTGATCCAGAGGTCAACCGCATTGACAATGTATATCTCTACAATATTGACGATCTGCAAGGTATTGTTGAGATGAATCAGGGCGAGCGTCTCAAAGAGGCGGCTCGGGCGGAGCACATTATTGCCGCAGAGGCGTTGAAATTTGACGGTTGGCTGCGGACTTTGGAGGTTGTTCCCACTATTGTCTCCCTGCGGGAGAAAGCCGAGCAGGTCCGGGAGGCAGAGGTTCGCAAAACTCTCAGCCGACTCGAGTCTCTTTCGGATGAGGAGGTTGAAGCCATTGAAGTACTGACACAGTCCATGGTTAAAAAATTACTCCATGATCCCATTCTCTTTCTCAAACGAACAAGTAACAGAGAGCGCAAAGATTATTATCTAGATGTTGCCCGGAAATTGTTCCATCTGGATCTGGATCGAGCCGAGACGGAGGAGGAAGAGGATCAGCTATCACTTGATTCCGATAAGATGTCATGATAGGGTGAAATTAATATAAACTCTAAGGGTTTAGTCCGGAATCAGAAGTCGGAGGGCCAGGTGGCAGATATAATTGAGTTGGAGAAGCGGCGCCAGCAGCACCTCAGCGAGAAAAATGATGCGCTGCAAGACGAAAAGATCGAGGTGCTGAGAAAAATCCTTCAATGTGCCCGGTGTCAGCTCAAATGTTCCAGGTGTGGTACGCAAATTGAGGAATCTGATGAACGACACCACTCCTTTTTGTCTCAGCCGCTGTGCTTTGGCTGTGGAGAGGAACACGAGGCCTACCTGAAGCTGAGTGGAGGAGAATTGGCGGCGGGGCATTACTGGCATAACCAAGAGTGGATGGAAGTGTGGCGCACCTGGCTAGAACACCAGAAGTCCCTTGAACACTATCGCAACTCCAAAGAGTTCATCAAGCTATTGCATGAGTTTGAGGGTTTGTGGTAGGAACTGGTGGTCAGGATCAGGCAGTCTAATGATCATGAGACGACTGCTTTTGAATCGTTAGCATTTGTGATCACTGCTGGGCACGGTCATCTGCCCAATTTATAGAAGGAGCGCGATATGATTGGTGGAATCGGCATGCCAGAATTGCTGGTAATCCTAGTGATTATATTGATAATTTTCGGTGCCGGTAAGTTGCCTGAGATTGGAGCGGGGCTCGGGAAAGGAATCAAAAATTTTAGGAAAGCATCCTCGGGCACGGATGAGGTGGAAGTCTAAGCCATAGCGAATCAAATCGTAAACAGTAGAATGACTAGTCTTGCGTTATTCGGTAACCAGCTCAAAGCACATCCTACCTGCAGCCACCCTTACCTTGAAAACTCAAACCGGCAAAGTATGCTTCGTCCTGACCGAGCCTGTGCACAGTCCCGCCTTTGGCGGGAGCGCACTTTGGCGCGTTTTTTCTTGGCGCAGGTATGCAACGTTAGGGTAAATCTAACAGTGCGGGGGAGTTAGAAAGGAATATCGTCGTCCGGCTCCGGCATGTCAGGCACTTCCATACCAACCGGGGGTAACTCCGCTTCGGTGGGGGCTCCCCGGGGACTGCCGAGCATTTGCATATTGGAGGCAACGATCTCGGTGGTCCAGCGCTTGTTGCCGTCGCGGTCTTCCCAGGAGCGAGTTTGCACTCGTCCCTCGATGAATATCAGCCTGCCCTTGGTCAAATACTCACCACAAATTTCCGCCAGCCTTCCCCAGGCAATCAGCCGATGCCATTCGGTGCGCTCTCCCTTTTCCCCACTTTTGTTGGTCCAAACCTCGTGGGTGGCCAGCCTCATGGTAGCCTTGGCGGTGCCGCTGGGGGTGTAACTCAATTCCGGATCTGCTCCCAAGTTGCCGATCAGAAGTACGCGATTCAGTGATGCCATATTCTCCTCCCTTCAAGCTGCCACGATTCTATCACAGAGAGCTAGAAGAACAAGCACGAATTGGCAAGTCAAAATGTCAGACTGTAAACACAGACGGGTGGAACGGATACCCGTTGGGCTCCAGTTGGTAAATAGTACCGTTTGAGCGGGGCTGAACCACAAGGTTGGCAGAATTCTTGCTTGTACAAAGGCAGACTTTCAAAGTAAGACACAAAGGAGCGAGGAGGTACGATGTCCAATCGTATCCGAAAATTTCTTGGCACCGACATATGGTTGGTTGAGATTGATAAACTGCCACGCCACAAAGGCTTCCTTTATAAGCAATTGCAGCTTGCAACCTACGTTTGGCAAGAGTTCTGGCGGGACAACAGTTTGCTGCGAGCTTCCGGTCTCACCTATACCACACTGCTAACCCTGGTGCCTCTTCTGGCTCTTATGTTCGCACTGTTGAAGGGGCTGGGGGTGCAACGGGCCCTGGAACCCTTCATCCTAGAGAGGCTCACAGGCGGCTCCCACCCGGTCACCGAATACATTATGGAATACGTCTCCCGTATCCATGTGGGTTCACTCGGTACTCTGGGAATAACCTTTCTTTTCATTACCATGATTCTGGTACTGACCAACATTGAAATGGCCTTCAACCAGATCTGGGAAGTGGATCGCGGCAGACCCTGGCTGAGAAAATGCAGCGATTATCTGGGCTTGGTGGTGATCCTGCCAGTAGCCATGTTTGTGGCCGTGAGTCTGACAACCTTTGTAAAGAGCCATCTCGTAACCCAGCAACTTTTATCCATAGACTTCTTGGGTCGACTTTATGTGTATGTGCTGAAACTGGCCCCATTTTTCGTCATGTGGTTGGCCTTCTCCTTTGTCTATCTCTTCATGCCCAACACGCGGGTGAACCCGATCTCCGCCTCCGCCGGCGGGATCATAGGTGGAACCCTCTGGCAGTTCTCGCAGTGGGCCTATATTCACTATCAGTTTGGCTTTCGAACGTATGGTGCTATCTACGGCGCCCTGTCACAGCTCCCCGTGCTCCTCATATGGGTCTTCGTTAGCTGGATCATCCTCCTATTAGGCGCAGAGATCGCTTTCGCCCACCAGAATCTGGCAAAGTTCCGTTTAAGACAGAGGTGGCGAGCGCAGCCCACCGGAAATAAGAGTTATTGGGGACTGCAGTTACTCCTTTTGGTTGGCAAATGTTTCGAGGCGGGCAAACCGCCGCCAACAATAATGGAACTGGCAGAAAGAATGCAAATACCGGCAGAGGAGACGAGGGCGATCACGGAGCGTCTTGAGAATCTAGGAGCTCTCAAGGCGAGCGGGGAGAATGGGTTTGAAGTCCTGCCGGCAATAGACCTGAAGCACCTCATGGTTTTTGATCTAGTGGAAGGACTCGAAGAGAGGAAGTCAATCGATGGCGCCACAGCCCCCAACGGCTACGGGGATATTATACAAGAAATTCTCAGCCTCGTCCGTGAGCAGGGAAGAGAGGGCGTTGAAGGTCTGAGTGTGGCCGATCTGCTGGCTAGAGCCAGAGAGAAATTCGCCGACAGCGAAGATGAGACTGATGACCTTAGCGCGGAAACTGACGGAATCACAGACGTGGGGGACGCTGGTGAAGTCAGCGCTGAACTTGGTGTAAATCAGGCGGAGAAGTGAGTGGCCACAGTGGCCACATCAGCCAAATGGGGGGGGTCTAAATACGTCTTTCTAAGCTTTGCCACCCTGGTGAGAGAAAGAGCCAAATCTTGCGGGTCGAGCATCCCACGGTTCAGACCATCCAAAACGACCTCAGCTGTCAGATGCATCTTTTCCAAATCGTTACAAACCAACAACAGATCAGCACCAGCCTGTAAAGCCGCGATTGGAGCATCCGTCTGAGAATATCGCTCAACAACCGCCCCCATTTCCAGGTCATCGGTGATGAGCACACCATCAAAGCCCAGCTGAGCCCGCAGTAGGTTGCGGAGAATGGTGGGAGAAAAAGTTCCAGGGTTCTCTGGATCAAGCGCCGGGTAGAGGGTGTGAGAGGTCATCACACAGGCCACATCTGCCTGGATGGCAGCTCTGAAAGGAGGTAGATCAGTGCGCTCAAATTCTTCTCCGTCAGCTGATACCACTGGGAGGTTGTGGTGTGGATCATTGTGGGCGCGCCCCAGTCCGGGAAAATGTTTGGCAGTGGCCATTATATTTTCATCCTGAGTTGCGCTGATGGCTGCAATGCCGCATTGAGTCACCAGGGAAGGGTCATCTCCGAAGGACCTTCGCTCCATTACCCCGCCTGCACCTGAGGTGTTGACATCCAGAACCGGTGCCAAATTCAGATTCAAACCCACCTGAAACATCTCACGGGCGGTGAGCCGTGAGTAGTGGCGCACCGACTCACAGCCACTTCTTCCCAGGCTAACAGCATCCGGAATTTGAGTGAAGGGTGGCCCCATTCTGGCTACAGAGCCTCCTTCCTGATCCACAGCCAGTAAAAGGGGGCGTCCGAGTTCCTGCCGGGCAAGGGTCTGAATATCATGGGTTAGCTGAGCCAGCTGCTCAGGAGCACTGATATTTCTGCTAAAAAATATGAGACCTGCTGGCTGTAAATCGCGGATGTGGGCGGCCAATGAAGCATTCATTTCCTCTCCCATAAAACCAACCAGCAGCAACTCGCCAAGCCGCTCATGAACTTTCATATCTCAGGGTCCTCCTCTTTCCGAACATACTCATTGCTGTGGTGATTTGCTCCCGCGGACAACATCTGCTATATGACGCAGAGAATCATTATATATAAGCCGCAGTTTGTCCAGTGATTAGATTGAGGCATCCACTGCTGCGCGGGCATGACAATGGCTGCTGGAATTTCGGAGCAGCAGTCTTTGGCCACTTTTCGGTGAGAGATGAAATCTTTCAGAGCCATGATTTTGGCTGCTGGTTTGGCGACGCGACTCCGGCCCTTGACCCTGAGCAGACCAAAGGTGTTGGTTCCAGTGCAGAATCGGCCCTTGTTGGATTGGCTGGTTGCCTATCTTTGCTCAGGCGGGGCAGAGGAGGTGATAGTCAATACCTATCATCTCAGTGAAAAGCTGATAGATTATGTTGAGAGGTCGGACTTCCCCATTCCTGTGCACCTGCGGGTCGAGAAGACATTGTTGGGTACAGGTGGCGGCATCCGCAATGTTATGGATTTTTGGGATCAGCGTCCTTTCGTGGTTGTCAATGGGGATATCCTCAGCGCAATTGATCTCCAGGCGGTTCTTCGTAGTCATGAGGACTCTGGTGCTACCGTAACATTGGTTCTGAAAGATGAGCCGCTGTTTAACGGGGTAAAGGTGGCCAGTGACGGCCGTATCCTGGGTTTCAGCGGTGGCTCTGAACAGCAGCTGGCCTTCACCGGAATTCACGTGCTGGAGCGCAGGGTGCTCGCTGGGATTCCGGCTGGCACCCCCTCGTCCATCATTGATTGTTACCTCCAACTCATTGCCAGGGGAGAAAAAATAATGGCTCACGTGGTCCAGGATGAGTTCTGGCGAGAGCTGGGGAGTCTGCACGGGTATCTCCAGATGCATGAGGAGCTTTTCCGAATGTCAAGAGCTCCGGTGCCGGGACTTCAGGTTGACGGCAAAGCAGTAGTGCATGAATCTGCTCGTCTTGACTCAGGAGTTCATTTCGATGGCATGGTCTGCATCGGGGC
>CAMYLW010000106.1 GCA_947259475.1 Thermodesulfobacteriota bacterium | reverse complement strand
GGAGCTTAGGCTCGGGGTTGTCTGCTAATATCTTCTCGCACTCCAGTGCCAACTCGCGAAGCCTGGAAAGCTGGTCTTGAAAGGTCACGGGAGGATCATCACCTACTGGTTGCTTATAGTAGAATGCCAGTTCGGGGATCGGCCCGGAGCGACCTGCCCCCTGAAGGACAACCATCCAGCGGGCCAGGTCCAAGACAAGGGGAGTCGCAAGAACTGAATCCCTGCCCTGCAAATTCAACCGGATGCTCATGGGCAGTCCGAACAAGCCGAGAAAGTCAATCACATCCCATGCTTCTTTGGCGTCACCGCGGGGCGGATAGTAGTCGATTTGAACCTGGTGGGAAGGAACGCCATATCGCTCACCGACGGGATAACCAAGAATTTCATCGAGAATTTCAGTCTTGTTCGACAACTTCCCTGCAGCCCTCTTGGGATCCATCAAGTTTTTCCCATCTTGATTGCCGAGGATGTTCAGGCTGTACCAGCCATCCACAAAAAGATTTCTGGCCTTCAAGGCTGAAGCCAATACAACTTTTAGATAGGTTTGGCCGGTTTTGCCGTCGCGCCCTGATATTGGGACACCTCGCTTAACAGCCTCATTTATTACCACTGGGATTTCCACCTCATTTGGGGTGAAATTAACCACAGGAACACCAGCGAGAACCGCTGCGATGGCGTAGGAGAGATCAGGGAGATTTATGGGGTCGAATTCAGAATACAGTTGGGAAAGGCTCTTAAAGCGGTGCAGATTCTCTGTAACAGCCGCAGGCAGCAGGTTGATGAGCACAGCCTTAGTATTGGGATAAAGAGCTCTAAACTCCTGGATGTCCTGGCTCAGTTGTTCAACCTGGCCCTTTAAGTCCAGGCTGTCTGAAGGTGGTGTTCTCACCTGTATCTGTTCGAGTTCGTCCGCGTACGGCTTCCATATATCTTCCGAAAGCACCCCCTGAACCCCGATGGCTGCAAGCAGCGTCGTATCAGTTGCATCCCAGCCCACCACCTGAAATGGCTGGGAAGAATCCAAACCGGGCAACATGTGTTTGGTAGTTAAGCTTGGCAAGACCAATTCTGGCTGGTACCGCATGGCCGTAGAGGCCACCGCGACGGTGGAGCCAACAGCTCCTTTGGCTCCGGCTATCATCAGAAGAAGTGACTGAGAATGGGAAGAAGCAAACGCGGTCATAGTAATGACACCTCACACGAACTGGTCGACATTATCAGAAAAATACCCTTATGTCCCCTATTCATTCTTAACTTAGCCAAAACCGGTAGGCGATGTCCAGCTCACATGTTGTCCATGGAGCATTGATTATATCAGATTGTAGATTGCAGATTGATGCTGCATACTTTCCTCACTGTGAGCATCTAAGCTCTTAAATCTTAAATCACTGGGCTGCATTGCTCCAGCCTTTCTCTCTTAGTACCACCTGAATTTTCGCTGTCAGGTCAATGAAACTTAGAACTCACTGTAATGAATGTCGTCCTCAGGTTCATACATTGAATTGTAGTATTCTATCACCTGAGCCTCTTCCTCGGCTTCAAAGCGATGGGCGCAGTTTGGATAGATAGTAACTCGATGCCCCTCCCTAATGACAACCTCAGATTTTTTCCCGGTGTCGAGATCCACGAGTTGAACGCGAATCCTACCGCTCACCATGTAGAAATGCTCCACCTTTCTTCGGTGATAGTGGCCTCCCCGGTAATAACCTTTTCCCTTTTTTAAGCTAAAATAGCCAAGATGCTGAAACTCCATTCCATCTTCTATGAGAGCGAGCTCACCTCTGTCTTGGATGAGTCTCTTCTGTCGCATGTATTTTTCTGTTATAGGCAATTCTTCAATATGTATCTTCTCGGTCATGCTACAACTACCTCCTGGCGCCGAGATGGCGCTGCAACACATAGAGACAGTCAGGAGTGAATGGCTCTGTCTCGGCCAGCTGTTGTACCTCGTCCACTTTCATGAACGTGCCGCTCTCAATCTCTTCCTCTTGCAGCACCAGGTTACCGTCATACACGCAGGAAAAAGCCCTCCCCCATAACCTAATGTACTCATTTTCATAGTAAAAATCGAAGAGCGTCGCCAGTGGTGTCCCCCGAATTCCAAGTTCTTCTGCAAGTTCGCGCACGGCTCCCTCTTCGTAGCTCTCTCCTGCTAGCACAACCCCACCTGCGGCCACGTCATAGTAACCAGGGAAAACATCCTTCGTTTGTGTGCGCTTCTGGACATAAAGCTCCCCCCGGGAGTTGAAAACCAGGATGTAGGTTGCCCGGTGAGGGAGCCGACCAGCTCTCATCTCCCGCCGGGGCACAGCCCCAACCTCGTTGTTTTCGTCGTCCACAATAATCACAACTTCGTCCGCGCTTCCCATGTCCTCCTCACTCTGACTAATCTGATAACAAAAGAGAGTGAAAATCAGCATCTACTATACTATAAGCGCCAGTCCAAGTCCTCGCAATATTCTTGTTTTTCTGGAGTTTGAAAAAGTGGAGAGGTCACGGGCGAGGAGGTAGTGGCGGGGGAAATGATAATGGTGACCGGCCCGATGAGGTTCGAGGAGTAGCCATGTTTCAAATCCTATGTAATTTCCTCGGTCCCAACAACCTGGCTAGATAAATTGATCTATTTATCAAATCGTAGCCAAAGTTGCAATCGACAATAGTTCTTTCACGTACTCTGATCACAACTATTGGAAATCACTTCAAAAAGATGTTTGCGGCTATCGCCAATAAAACTCGTGAACCTCACTCCCGTTTCCCAGGAATAAAAATCATCCATCTGCTCGAATGACTTTGTCCAGGCCACAACGCCGGTCACCTGCAAAAATTCTTCTTGTATGGGTATTTTGAAAGCCATGCGGAGGGGGCCGGTTCGTTCCGGATCTGTCGTACAACGAATATTCGCACCCCCTATACTGATATTTACCGCCTCTCCGCCTATGTAAAGTTGAGGCGTTACCACGATTACAGGCCAGTTCACCGCTATCCTTAAATGCCGCCGTCTTTCCGTCCCAACCGACACGTGGGTGCCCCCTTCCTGAGGTGATGGGTCTGTCTCGCAGCCACAGAGATGTGTGATGTTGTTATGCGCCAGTTATCAATATGGTGGCTGGACTGAGGCAATTATGCCGAACAAATATGGACCGCATCTTAGCAGAGAACTTACATATTGGAAAGTATGAAGGCCAGAATACCCTGTTTGCGAACAGTGAGGTTCGAAGTAATAAACCCTCATCCCAATGCTCTGGGGGGGCAGCTAGTCGTCGGCGATTAAGCTCTTTACGAAAGGCTCTAATTGCATTTCCCGCATGTTTCCTCTTACTTTACAATCTTTCTCAAAGCCAGTGGATCCCTTTTCAATCCTTTCGTTGCATTCGTCCGACATTCCGTAGTTATCATACTTAAAGAGATTGTTTTTTATTTCATACTCGTAATTCCCATTTTCTTCGACGAAATAATCAACTTTCGATTGATACTCACATCCGTGTGGATGCTCTTCCTCGGCGAAAAAAATGGTGACCGCGAAAGATCCAAAAACCTTATAGAAAATCCAAAGGAGTTTCTTGTGGTCATCATATGAATTCTTGATCTGAAAATTATAATCTCTCTTGAGTAGTTCCGTAAATTCCGGTGACAACTGGTGTTCTTCGATCAGCGTCTGAAAGGCAGTCTCTTGCTCTCCTGATACTGTCCCATCATAGTAAAGGTTGTAATTATCATCCGTCTTGAACATAATCTTTCCTTATAGTCCGGCTGGTCTGCTTTAGATCGATCCCGGGCCAGCGAGAGTTTGTCCGCCATTTGTCGCCGCCTCTGCCTTTGCTTCGGATAACTTACGAAGAACAAATACCAACCTTGTCTAACCGTGTCAAGGAAGATAGAAATGACCACAACAGTACTTTTTTGAATAGCAAGGCTTTCTACTGTTATGATATAGGGACTAGCGGTTATTCAGTTTTCCTATTTCTGGTCGGCCATATGTGTGGTCGCAGTCACGCCGGGGCGTGATGAACAATGCAGGCTTAGGAGGTGGCTAAGATGAAGGTGGCGGCGGTACAGATGGACATAGCCTGGCACGACCGACCAGCTAACCACGATAAAGCCAAGCGTACAGCGGCTCAAGCCAGGGAGGCGGGTGCCGACCTGCTTGTTTTGCCAGAGATGTTTTCCACCGGATTTTCAATGGACACCTCCATCACGCCTGAACCTTTGGAAGGAGCTACGCCCACTCTGTTGCGCACCTTGGCCCGCGACTTGGACATGGTCGTCGTTGGTGGCTTTGTCCTGGAGCGAGACAATGGTGGACCACAAAACGTGTCTCTGGCAGTGGACCGTAATGGAAACGATCTTGCGCTCTACGCCAAGATTCATCAGATTGCTTTGTTGGGAGAAGACGGAAGCTATGACCCTGGTGACTGGCCTGTGGTGTTCAAACTTGAAGAAATGAATGCTGCTTGTTTCGTTTGTTATGACCTGCGCTTTCCCGAACTTTTCCGCACTGTGGTCGACCAGTGCGGGCTCATCCTGGTCATCGCTTCCTGGCCGGCTGCTCGCCAACCCCACTGGGACTTACTACTCCGAGCCCGTGCTGTTGAGAGCCAGTGTTTTGTGGTGGGAGTGAATCGGGTTGGAGAAGGTGGCAATCTCACTTTTCTCGGGGGCTCGGCCATCATCGATCCTCTGGGCCAGGTCCTGGCCCACGCCGAGGACATGGAAACCTTGTTGCTAGCCGACATTGATCCGGCCATGGTAGCGGAGGTTCGTTCCTCCATGCCCTTTCTCAGGGACCGCAAGCCGCATCTCCTCCGGAGAGAACTAGACACTAAAGACTAGGCACCCACAAGTCATTACACTTCGCGCTCGCTGCGCTTCTGTCTTCGCTAAAGCTTCGACGAGACAAGCCGCTCAGTCCCGCACCGCAAGCGGTATCTACGACAAGCGGGTCCCTAGTTTGGCCTTACGGCCGTCATTAAGTCGTTTCAACGCACAATGACAGTTAACTACGAATGACAGCGTAGCGTAGTGACCGCCACATCAGTGGCCTACTGACTATAAGTGACCGCGAAGCCAAATGACCACATATGACGGGCGCCAGCCCAAATGACGATGAAGGCATTGGTTATAACCTATGAAAAAACAGACAGTACCATTTCCTCGATCTTACTGGGTGGTCCCTGGAAAATTCCTCGCAGGCTACTACCCCGGCAGTCGAGATCCCTCAACAGCCCAAAGAAAGCTTGAGGGACTCCTTGAACATGGGGTCCGCCACGTTATCAACCTCATGGAAGAACATGAACGCAATTTCAGTGGCGAGACATTCGTTCCCTATGAGCAACAGTTAGAAGACATTGCAGAAAAGGCAGACATTCCCATCAAGCTGGTTCATATGCCCATTCGGGATACTGATGTTCCAACAGTTGAGGGGATGGTTGCAATCCTGGATGAAATCGATTGCGCAATTAGGCAGAATCCCCGCGTTTACCTGCACTGTTGGGGAGGTCGGGGGCGGACAGGTACCGCGGTCGCTTGCTACCTGGCTCGCCACGGTATGGGGGTCGGGGAGGCCGCCCTGGACTTGCTAAGCACACTTCGTCAGAATGATCCCATCTCACATCTTTCTTCGCCGGAGACGGAGATACAGGCGCAATTTGTCCGCTCGTGGGTCAAAGGTCAGTAAAGGTAAGCTCCGCTTTTCTTTTATCTGTGAGCGTGATCGCGACCTGGAGGTCGTTCCTAAAGATGCTTGGCCATCATCTTCAGATCAAAACCCTCACTGCGAAGTCGGATGTCATAGTAGTAAAGGATCATGGCTATGGCGGTGAAAACCGTAGCCAGTGAGGTGGCCACCACATTGAGAATCTCTTGGATGGTTTGCCCCATAGTGCTTGTGGGCATGAGCCATTGCGTGATCAATCCCGGCGTCTGAAAGAGAAGGTGGATTCCTACCCCGATCAAAAAGCCCAAAATGAGAATGAGCCCGGCCTTGTTCTTGGGGCGTTTCCAGAATCCCGGCTCAGTGCGGGTGTTCATGAGCTCTTTGCTGCGGCGCAAGGCACTTCTCCAGCCTTCCCCCTCCAGAACTACCACCTTGTCCACCAGAAGCCAGTTGAGCAAAAGATGAAAGAACCACACAATACCGGTGATCATCAATACCACCATCAATATTCCTGTAATCGAACCTCCGAAGCCCATCGCAGTTAAGATGGGAACAG
>CAMYLW010000105.1 GCA_947259475.1 Thermodesulfobacteriota bacterium | reverse complement strand
GCACAAAATATCAGAGTAAAAGAGAGGGTGTCAAGGAGATACTCATTGGGATGGACTAAATTTTCTGTAAACCCGACCACCTAGCCGTTGGAGCGCTCATCGATGATCTGGCCCAGACGGTCGCTGTAATCTTCCATGGTTCCGGGCTCAACCAATCTGACTCTGGCGGGGATTCCCAGGCTCTGCTCCAACTCCCGCCGCACCTCATGTACCAGATGTTCGAGCACCTTGATCTCGTCGGAAAAGCAAGCCTCATCCAGCCGCATCCAGATCTCCAGCAAATCCAGGTCTTCCAGGTGCCCGACAAACCCAATATAGGCCGGGATTTTTCCCTGACACAACCGAGACATGATGGTGTGGATGAGCTGCGGGTGGAGTTTTATCCCACGGATTACCACCAGTTGGTCTGCCCGTCCCTGGATGGGATACAGACGCGCAAAAGATCGTTTACAGGGGCACCTTTCCGCAGACAGGATGGCCCGGTCGCCGGTTCTGAAACGGATCAGGGGAAATGCTTTGGCGGTAAGGGTGGTGAGCACCAGCTCGCCGCTCTCGCCCGCTGCTAAAGGATCGGTGCTTTCCGGATCAATTATCTCGGCGATGAAGTGGTCTTCATTGAGGTGCAAACCCTGTCGTTCCCGGCATTCATAGGCAATCCCAGGGCCAGGTACTTCGCTGAGGCCGTAAGCCGTTTGAATCTGGACAGGCAAAGCCGCTTCCAAACCAGCGCGAGCCTTTTCACTCAGGGATTCACCCAGCAGCAATGCCCTCCGAAGAGAGAGGCTGTTGGGATTGATGCCCATCCTGGTCATCTCCCGCACCAACTGCCTGGCGTAAGAAGGTGTGGTCACGAGTGCGGAGGTCTTGTAATCTTTCATCACCATCACCTGCTTGGGTATCTCCAGCTGAGTCATGGGAATAACCGAGGCTTGGATGGCCTCTGCCCCGCGCTTGAAGTCCCTGGCCCAGTTGGCAAGCCCCGGATCGAAACAGACCTGAATGATATCGTCAGCGCTTACCCCGGCAGCGGTGAGGGAGCGCGCCACCATCTCCGTCCACATGGCCAGATCGTTGTTGGTATAGCCGCTCACGGTGGGACTGCTACCAGTGCCAGTGGCGGTATGAATCCGAACGATATCCCTCAGTGGCACGGCGAACAGGCCATACGGATAGTTCTTGCCCAGGTCCTCTCGACTGGTAAGCGGCAGTCTACTGAGATCATCCAGGGACCGTACAGCCGAGGGATCCATACAGGCCTCTCCCAGGCAGTTGTGATAGAAGGGAACATTCTTGTAGGCCCGATTCAGGGTAGATTGCAATCGCTCCAGTTGAAGCTGGCTCAATTCATCCCTTTCCAGACATTCTATTTCTTGGTTCCAGATTTTCACCTTTACGCCCTACCTTCCGTAAATTCACGATAGTCACGGCCCAAATAGGCCCGTTTGACGTCATGGTCCTTCAGGAGTTCGGAAGCGGTTCCCTGGAGGATGATCTTGCCTGTCTCCATTACATAGCCCCGATCGGCAATCTTCAAGACGGCTCTGGCGTTTTGCTCCACAATAAGAATGGTCAAGCCCTCCTGGCGCAACTTCACCACGGTGTGAAAAATGTCGGCCACTACCCGGGGAGCCAAGCCCATGGAGGGCTCATCCAAAAGCAGCAGCTTGGGTCGGGACATCAGCGCCCGGCCGATGGCCAGCATCTGCTGTTCTCCACCGGAAAGAGTGCCTGAAATCTGTTGCAGTCGTTCGGCAAGAACCGGAAAGAGGGAAAAAATCATGTCCATGTCTTGCTGAATTGAATTCCTGTTCCGCTTGCCATAACGCAGGTATGCCCCCAACTCCAGGTTTTCCAAAACTGTCAACGGTTGAAAAATCTGCCTGCCCTCGGGGACCTGGCAGATACCCAGACGAACCACCGCCTCCGGAGGCTCACCGTTGATCCTTTGACCCTGAAAAAAAATCTCTCCCTCCCGGCAGGGAATCAATCTGGAGATGCAGTTGAGTATGGTACTTTTTCCGGCACCATTGGCACCAATCAGGGTGACAACTTCACCCGGTTTCACCGAGAGGGAAACGTTGTCCAGGACCCGAATCCGACCATAGTATGTTTGCAGGTTGCGAATCCTAAGCAATTATGCCCCCTAGCACTTAATAATTGAGACGGCACAGTAAAAAGCTTCAGTTGCAAGGCGCGCAAATCCTGAGGAATGAGGCGTACGAACTGGTACGCTGCAATGACGAAGGATGCAGCGCAATCCCGCCCGGGGCGGGACAAATGGACCTTTTACGAAGCCGTCAAGCAATTGGTTCTTCTCCCAAGTAGGCAGAGATTACTGTCGGATCTTGCTGGATGTCCCTGGGACTACCCTCCGCCAGGGTGCGCCCGTAGTCCATCACCAGTATTTCGTCACAGACTTCCATGGTAAGGCTCATATCGTGTTCCACCAAGACCACAGTGATCCCGCTGTCACGGATCCGACAAATCAAGCGACCCAGTTCGCGGGTCTCTCCAGCGTTGAGCCCGGAAGCCGGTTCATCCAGCAAGAGCAAGAGAGGGTCGGTGGCCAAAGCCCTGCCGATCTCGAGGACCCGCTGCAGTCCAAATGGTAGAGAAGTGCTGGGGCTCGCAGCTCGCTCCGACAAGCCAATGAAGTTGAGAATCTCCATGGCTGTGTCCCTGATACCGCTTTCCTCCCGCCGGGCGTGGGACAAACGGAAGGCGGCGCTGATGAAGCCGGCCCTGGTCTTGGAATGTCTACCCACCATGACATTTTCCAGCACCGTCATCCGATCAAAGAGCTCGACATTCTGGAATGTCCGCGCAACACCACGCTCGGCCACCTGGTGTGGTGCCAGGCCGTTCAACCTGTGGCCATTAAAGTGGATGGCGCCAGCGTCCGCTGCATAGAAGCCGGTGATGAGGTTGAACAGGGTGGTCTTGCCGGCGCCGTTGGGACCTATGATACCCTTTATCTGCCCTGTGGGGACCGCAAAACTCACCTCTCGCACAGCATGAATGCCGCCAAAAGACTTGGAGAGATTTTCCGCTTTTAGAAGCGCTTCAGTCATCCCTTCTGCCAGCATCACTCTTCTAAGACCTCAGCAATCAACAGCGCTCAGCCACCCGAAAACGATCCACCCGCAACATCGCGCTGCAGGCCATATTTCTCCCAGAGGTCCAGTGCACCCCGCGTCAGTCCCTGGGGCATAAAGATCATCACGACCATCAGGATCAGCCCGAAGATGACGATATCAAAGTCGTGGAACACGGCCAGCACTTCCGGAAGCACGGTAAGGGTGGCGGCCCCAAACACCGCCCCCCAAATGCTGGCCATACCTCCCACCACAACCATGGTCACCAGCTTGATAGAAAACATGAAATCAAACGAGCTGGGGCTAATGAAAGTGATGAAATGGGCATAAAGACTTCCGGCCACTGAAGCGTAGATGGCACTCACCACAAACACCCAGATCTTCAGCCGGGCGGTATAGATGCCCGAAGCACGCGCCGCCGGCTCACTGTCGTGAATGGCGCGCAACGCCCTGCCCACCCGCGAGTCGACGATATTGAGACTGAAAGCTATGGCCCCCAGCGTAATTCCCCACACCAGATAGTAGTAGGTTCTGGGCTCGTCAAGAACCATGTTTCCTATACTGAGCCTTGGAATGCCTACCAAACCTGAGGGGCCACCTGTGAGCCAGACCAATTCTTTGAAACAGATGTAGACAATGATGCCGAAGCCGAGCGTGGCCATGGCCAGATAGTAGCCGGTGAGTTTGAGTGCAGGCACACCCACCATCAAAGCTACCACAACCGTAAGAACAACAGCCATCACCATGGCGGGCCACGGCGACAACTTGTACGTAGCAGTGAGGATCCCCGAAGTGTATGCCCCAAGCCCAAAAAAGGCCGCATGTCCCAGACTGATCTGCCCGGCATAGCCCATCAGTAGGTTGAGCCCCACCACCAGTAGGGTGTGGATGCCAATAAAGATCATCACAGTGAGGTAGTAACGGTTTGTCACCACCAAAGGCACCAGTGCCAGCAGCAGACCAAAGCTACCAACTTGGATCGACTTGTATTTCAGAAAACGGGACAATCCTGTTACTCCGTCAGGGTACTTTCCAAAATGAGCTAAAGTGTCTAAACAGAAAATGCCTAAAATACACTGGAATCCCAAGCACCAAATTGCAGGGTTTCAGGTGTCGGGTGTCAGGTGTCAGGAAAAAGAAACAAAGAAGCTGAAACCTTAGTCATTGTTATTTGGGTTTTGTGATTTGTAATTTCCATGCTTCAATCTGCAATCATAGATCTCTAATCTACAATCTAAAATCTGCCCTTAAAATCTCTTCATTTCCTTGGCCCCAAAAAGGCCACTCGGCCTAATAAATAGAACTAAAAGCAAGACAAAAAATGCAATGGCATCTTTGAATCCAGAGCTAATGAGGCCAGCACCCAGCGCCTCCAAAACCCCCAGCAGAAAACCACCGAGAATCGATCCGGGACTGCTGCCCAGGCCACCCAAAACCGCAGCACAAAACCCTTTCAGACCGAGCATAATTCCCACATCGTAGCCGCACAAGGTGATGGGAACAATGACGATGCCGGCAGCGGCCCCGATGGCTGCACTCAGGGCGAAGGAGACCATAACCATGCGGTTTACACCAATACCAACCAGGCCGGCGGCTCGCCGGTTGAAGGCACATGCACGCATGGCCTTGCCCGTTATGGTGCGCTTATAGAAAAACTGAAGAGCAGCCATGACCACCACCGCCACTCCCAGCACCCAGAGGCTTTGAGGTATTAGGGTAGCACCACCAAAATGGATGGGGGTGGAACCGGTAAATGGTCTGAGCCCCAGGGAATCTTTCCCCCAGAACATCATGGCCACGCCCCGAAGAAAGATGGAGGCACCAACTGTGATGATGATGAGAGCAATGGGATTTGAACTTCTGGCAGGACGGATGGTGAACCGTTCCAGAGCGATGCCCACCAGGGTTACCGCCAGGACTGCCAACAGAAAGCTGAAACCAAGTGGCAGGGGACTAATGCCATCAAGCGCTATTACCGCCATGCCGCCAAGCATGACAAACTCGCCCTGGGCGAAGTTGATGACCTCGGTGGAATTGTAGATGATGGTAAAACCCAGGGCGATAACCGCGTAGATGGCACCGTTGGTGATACCGGAGATAACATATTGCAGAATCTGGCTACTCAAGTCCATGGTCGCATCTGGAGTGCCTAAAGCAATCGAATGCCTCTTATGAAATCCCAAACTCCAAGCACCAAATCTCAGTGTTTTAGGACGGATGGAGGTGTCAGTGTTCAGGTGTCAGGGGTGAGAAGCACAAGAGCTGAAACCTTAGTCATTGTGATTTGTGATTTGAAATTTCCATTCCTCCAATTTTCCATCATTGAGAGCACGAAAAGACACCATATCATATCCCCCGTCCTTCGTGCCCTTCGTGCTCTAATGTTACCGCTACTGAATTACCTGCCAGTCGCCGTTCACGATCTTCACCACCACGAAGGCTTCTTCTTTGTTGAGGCCGTTGTGATCTTGAGGTGAAAAGCGAAAAATACCGCTTATTCCAACATAACCTGTGATCTTCTCAATTTCATCACGAATCTTGGCCCGATCAGCCCCTGCTTTTTCAAGGGCTTGAGCCAGAATTTCCAGACCATCCCAGGAATAGCCGCCAAATCCCGAAACTGCAATTTTGTATTTCTCTTCGTAGTCGGCGATGTATTTCAGCAGTGTCGGCTTCTGGGGGTCGGTATCGGGCAAAGATCCAGCAACCAGGATTTTACCGGTGGGCAGTATGACGCCATTGGCCGCTTCGCCGGCCAGCTGAATAAACTTCTTGGAAGCAACGCCATGGCTCTGATAGAGGGGGATCTCGATACCAAGCTGCCGCATGTTCTTGGCGACCACTGCTGGACCGGGATTGGTTCCCCAACAAATAATAGCTCCCGGGTTCAGGGACCTAATCTTGGTGAGTTGGGGAGTCATGTCCGTGTCTTTAGGCCCGAACCTTTCGTCGGCAACTATTTTATAGCCATAGTCCGATGCTTGTTGGAGCAACTGCTGCCTGCCACTAGCGCCAAAGGCATTGCCTACAGTGAGAATGGCAATCTTCTGGATTCCCTGGCCTTGCATATATTCATAGATCTTGGCCACTGCCATCACATCGGTTTGAGGTGTTTTGAAAAC
>CAMYLW010000104.1 GCA_947259475.1 Thermodesulfobacteriota bacterium | reverse complement strand
AGCCGAAAAGCTAGAATTCGAAGAAGCTGCTCGTTTACGGGATAAAATACGGGATCTGAAAGAACAGAGGCTGGAGGTTTATTAAGGCTCAAAGCGGTTTATCTAGTTGGCAGATTACAGTGGGCAGCAGGCAGAGGACAGAAGACAGGAGACAGGAGACAGAGAACAAAAACTAGGCACTAGACACCAGGCACTAGGCACCGGGGACATTTCGGATTTCGGATTTCGGATTGCGAATTTAAAAAAAACAGAAGACAGAGATTCTCCTGTGGGAGCGGCTTTCCCCGTCCTGAGCTCGTCGAAGGGCAGCCGCGATCTTGCAGTTTCAACGAATTTTCTAATTTTCTAATTCTCTAATTAATGATTTGACGCGCTTTACGGATATGAAATGAAAGCACCTGCCGACTTACAGGACAAATTGGACACTCTGCCTTCAAGCCCCGGTGTCTATCTTATGAAGGACGCCAAAGGCACTATCCTTTACGTTGGCAAAGGAAAGGATCTGCGCAAACGTGTGCTTTCCTATTTCAGGGAGAAAGAGCACCAGTCCCCAAAAACCCGGGTACTGGTTTCCAAAATTTCAGATTTGGAATTCATCCTTACCGGTTCAGAGAAAGAGGCACTGATTCTCGAGTCAAACCTTATCAAGCGGCATCGACCTCGATACAACGTAATACTCCGTGACGACAAGAGATACCTGGTCCTGCGTTTGGACCCGAAGGAGGAATATCCACGGCTATCACTGGTACGGCGCATTCGCCAGGACGGCGCCCAGTACTTCGGCCCATACGCTTCAGCGAACGCTGTGCGCCAAACACTAAAAGTGCTGCACGGAATGTTTCCCTTGCGCCAGTGCAGCGGCACCAAGTTTCGTCAGCGGGCCAGACCCTGCCTCAATCATCAAATGGGTCGTTGTCTTGGGTTGTGTGTCGGCGCCATATCACCTGAGGAGTATGGTCCGGTGGTTGAAGAGGCCGTGCTTTTTTTGAAAGGTCGCACTCAAGACTTGCAAGAGAAATTGCGGCAGGAAATGGAACGAGCTGCGGACAGACTTGAGTTTGAAAAGGCCGCCATGTACCGGGATCGTCTCAATGCGGTGGAGAAGACTTTGGAAAAACAGCTGATGGTGTCAGCCCGTTTTCGCGATCAGGATGCTGTTGGCACGCATGAGGCCGGGGATAACCTCGGGTTGGCGGTACTCTTCGTAAGAGGTGGGCGCATGGTGGGAAGTCATTGCTTTGTGTTCAAGAGACCGCAAAGTAGCTCTTCGGAGGTGGTCCGGGCGTTCATCTTGCAGTACTACGAGCAGGGCAAGCCGATCCCTGAAGAGATATTGATAAGTGAACCATTGCCAGAGCAGGATTTGCTGGCCGAGTGGCTCTCAGACATCAAAGGGAAACGAGTGGGAGTAAGGCATCCCAAAAGAGGAGAAGGCCGTCAATTGCTCGCCATGGCTGCACACAACGCGGCAAACTACCTGATGAGTGAGATGACACGAGCAACCGATCCTATTCCTGCTCTGGACCGACTACGACAGCGGTTGGGACTGGAGTCCATCCCCCATCGCCTGGAATGTATTGATATTTCCAATTTTCGAGGCAAGTTTCCGGTGGGCTCTTTGGTGGTTTTTCGGGATGGTGAACCGGACAAATCAGCCTACCGCCGATATCGCATCAAGACTGTGGACCGAATCGACGATACAGCGATGATGGCTGAAGTGCTAAACCGCCGCTTTACCGAGGTGCGTAAGCAACAGGCCTTACCGGATTTACTGGTGGTGGACGGCGGAAAAGCACAGCTAAATCAAGCACTGGCAGTTTTGAGAGAGCTGGAGTTGGCAGATCATGTGCCCGTGGTGGCTCTGGCCAAGAAACCAAGGACCACCACGCAGGCTGAGGCAAATGCCACTGACAGACTTTATCTGCCAGGCAGAAAAAATCCGCTGGAGCTGAAGAAAGATCCCCCTTTGCTCTTTCTCTTAAGCCGACTGCGTGATGAAGCTCACCGTTTTGCCATTAGCTATTACCAGAAACGCCATCGGAGACAATCCCTGCAATCGCGTTTGGACGAGATTTGTGGAATCGGGCCCAAAAGACGTCGGGATTTGATTCGGTTTTTCGGCTCAGTAAAACGGTTGGCAGAGGCTCAGAGTGAGGAAATATGCCAAGTTCCAGGGATAAGTCATAAATTGGCGGCTAGCATTTGCACTGCGCTGCGGGGGGATGAGAAGGCTGGCTAGGGAATGAGCGGGAAAATGCGATTTTTTTATTAAATCAAAGGTAGTAAGATATTATTATAAAAGTGATCTTTGAAGTTGGAAGCTGAATGAAATATTCTTGTCATTGAACCGAGACGGGCAGAGAAGGAGAGATAGTAATATGGAAGAAGTCCGCGTACGTTTCCCACCCAGTCCCACGGGATATCTACACATCGGCGGGGCCAGGACCGCCATCTATAACTGGCTTTTTACCCAGAAGACAGCGGGCACCCTGATTGTTCGCATAGAAGACACTGATGCCGAGCGCTCCACCGAGGAGTCCATAGGGGCTATCCTGGATGGGCTGCGTTGGTTGGGAATAACCTGGGATGAAGGGCCTTATTTCCAGTCCGCCTATGCGAGCGAGCATCGCCAGGCCGCCCAGAGACTTTTGGAAAGCGGACATGCCTACAAGTGTTTCTGTACCCAGGAGGAGTTGGAGCGCAAGCGGGAAGAGGCGAGAAAAAGAAAGGATGACTATAGCTACGACGGAACCTGCCGCAATCGTTCCGCTGAGGAGATCGGTCGACTGGAGGAAGAGGGGTGTGCCTATGTGATTCGTTTCAAGGTGCCCCGGGGTCCGGGAGGGGTGGTTTCTGAAGATGCAGTATACGGGGTGATTGAGAAGAAGTACCGCGATATTGAAGATTTCGTCATCGTCCGCTCAAACGGATCTCCCCTTTACGTCCTCTCCAATGCAGTGGATGACATTCGCGATCGAATTACCCACGTGATCCGGGGTCAAGACCATCTGGCCAACACGCCTAAACAGATCTTGATATACGAAGCCTTGGGGGAGAGGTTGCCCCGGTTCGCCCACATGCCGCTCACCCTGGATCCCCAAAAGCGCAAGATCTCCAAACGGGCTCATGGTGAAATGGTTGCCATACAATACTATCGCGAGCGGGGTTTCTTGCCCTGGGCACTGGTAAACTTTCTCGTTCTGCTGGGGTGGTCCACTTCGGATGATAGGGAGTTTTTTTCAAAAGATGAACTCATCGATGCTTTTTCCCTGGAGGGCATCAATCGGGCTAACTCCATGTTCGACATTCGTAAAGACGACCCCAAATTTTTTACCGATCCCAAGGCAATAAGCATGAATGCCCATTACTTGCGAACCATGCCACTTGATGAGTTGCTGCCTTACGTGCAGGCGGAACTGGAGGCAGCCGGGTTGTGGAGTCCCTCCTTCGCCGGTAATAAGAGACCATGGTTTGAATCCACCGTGGACCTGATTCGCAGCCGCTACCATACCACCAAGGACTTTGCAAACTTGGGCCGACCGTACTTTGCAGATGCTTTCCCCATGGAAGAAAAAGTGCTGCGCAAGAACATCCTGAAACACGACAACCTCAAGGAATGGCTGCCTTTGATGGCGGAACGGCTGGAACCACTGGCAGAGTTCACCCCTGATTCAGTAGAGCAGGCCATCCGTGGGCTGGCTACCGAGTTGGACGTTAAGGCGGGAATTCTCATCAACGGCGCTCGGACTGCTGTTACGGGGCAAGCTGCCGGGCCTGGTCTTTTTGACGTGCTCGCTGCGGTGGGCAAGCAACGGGTTGTGCAGCGACTGCGGCAGGCCCCCAGTCTCTTTGATGCCATGGAGTAACATAGGCCCGGATATTTTATAGCCCTTCTCTCCTGTTGACCCTCCTTCCAGACAAATCCTTGTGATAACCCAAGACTTTGCCATTATGATTTGGTGGCAGCCATCGCCATCAGCTGGGAAGGTGCGGGAGAATGTGAACTGTGCTGACGACTATTAACCCGGATATTTCATGAATTACCTGCTGCGACCACGGATATGGTCGTCTTTCCTGGCGTCCTCGGTTGTCGGCCCCTGCGACGTACCGTTCAGGTACGCCTCGGGACCAATCCCGCGGTACCGCGGGACGGTTGCCAGATGACACGCCCATCTTTGCGGTCTCGCGACAGCAATTCATGAAATATCCGGGTTAGAGATTGCTGGCACGTTTATTGAATGTATTTTTCCTTGCAGTTGAAGAATCAAAGTACACTCTGACTGTTGGTAATGCAGAAGATGGTATGCATGGGGGATTAGTTGGCCAGAGAGGAATAGGTGTTTAAATGACACTTGGTGAACTGCCTACCGGTGGGCTTTATATTGACCTTGGTCTGGGGATTGTTGTCTTTTTGCTATTGCTCTACGAGATCGCCGCTCAGGCCAGGACCAGGAAAAGATTGACAGCACTAGAGAAAAATATTGTCACTCTACAGAACAATCAAGCGGAGGTGTTCACAAACCTGGAAGACAAGGCCAACGCAGTGACGGAAATGCTTTTTGAGAAGACAAAGCCTCTGGCAAGCAAGGTTAACGAGATATCCAAGAGAGCCAACGCGATGATTGAGAGAAGTGAGGCGTTTCGCCAAGAGCTGGAAGACAAGGTGGGGCCGCTGCAAGCCGCGATAGATAATTCCAATGTCAAGTTCGATTCTTCCCATGACGCTGTGAGGAAAGTGGTCCAAGAAGGAAAGAGCGAGATTGAAAGAATGGCAAAGGAGGTAGAGGGATTTGCAGAGGAAATTAAGGAAATGAAGAATTTCATCAGAGAGAGCACAATTGATCTTGAGCTGTAGCCCATGAAAGAGAGCAACGCCACCATCCTGTTTGCCGACCTCATGAATTCCACGGAGTTGGCCAAGAACCTTACTCTCCAGGAATACGACGACATGCTGGGCGATTTCCAGGACACCATGTTTGAGGTCGTATCCCACCACCTGGACTATTTCGGCTACAAAGGGAATGGGATTGATTCTGAGTGGTCGATTTCTGGCGATGAACTGAGAGTTTTCTTCTATTCTGAAAACATGGATTTCGACATCCGCAATGTTCTGCTGATCGCTACAAAAATCAAACTTGCTTGGTTGTCCTCCAACTTTAATCAAAGAGTGCTGAGGGAACAGCGGTTGGTCTCGCGTATCGGTGTGGGCATCAATTGTGGCAGGGTCATTAAAGATGTCAGACCATGGCGGGTGAAGATAGGCAAGGCGGAGCCCAATATTGAAGGCTATGCCATTAACCTGACCAAGCGTATCGAATCCGCCTCACGGGAGGGCAACGTCTACCAGATCATGGTAGGCGCCAGCCTTTACAAGAGGTGCCAGCAAAACAGTCAACTCAATGTGGCCTTCAGTAACCCGAAGAGTTTGGTTTTCAAGGGACTGGGTCAAAAGATCCCAGTGTACGAGGTGACCTCGTTCGTCAACTTCGAGATTATGTCTTCAATGCCCGCTTCGCTCCAGGAAGGTCTTCTGGAAAAGATTGAGAGCACAGTCCGGGACGCAATGCCTGAGCCGTGGATTTTTATTGTTCTTTTGCGTGGTTATATCTCGATGTTAAACTCAAGTAATGACGAAGATATCGACCGCAAAGCTTTGGAAATCGGCCAACAAGCTCTGGAGGTGGTGGAGTATAAGCCGGTCATCTACAATATACTTGGTTGGCTTCACACCTACGGCAAAAACGTTCGAAATTTAGAGATGGCCTTTCACTACTTCGATCAGAGTCTCGGTTTGCAGCCAAACAATGAGGCCGCCCTCCTCAACCGGGCCAGAATTTTGGAAGAGATGGGTCAGAGTGATCTTGCCCGACACGCCTACCAGGAGATTCTGTTTCAGAATCGACAACACCCGGTGGCCCGCAGGAAAATAGCCGAATACCAGGCCGCCCAATAAAGATGCGGCAGGAAAGCCTCCTCCCCATATGACCCACCTGAAGGTATTCTAACCTCTTCATTTTCCCGTTATGAACCGCAGAACCGCAGAACAAGGAACCGCAGAATATCGAAGTGAAAAGCGTTGTGTTATTCCTTTCAAAAAACTTCTGCTGTTCGAAATTCCTTGTTCGACATTGTCCTTCGGACTCCCCACCCTGCGGGCGGGGCCCCAGTTTCAAAATTCCAAACCTGTCTTATGTTTTGGTCATTGAAAATGCTACAGCGAGCGCATT
>CAMYLW010000103.1 GCA_947259475.1 Thermodesulfobacteriota bacterium | reverse complement strand
TCACTGACAATCATGTCGGTACGGCTGTAGCCTCGACATCTCAGGGCTTGGTGGGCTCGCACTGCCTAGTCTTGGGCCTTCTTGGTCAACTCTTCGTTGAGACGAGCAGGACAGATTTCTTCCGTAGCCCCGGGTTTGTACTTCGCCTCGTAGTCGAAAAAGTCATATTTGTCGCCGGGGATAATCTCAACCAATGGCAGGGGTTCCGGATTCAGATTGCCGAGAACCGCACCGGTGATCTCGGTACCGGCAATGTATTTCTCCAGCAGGACAAGTCGGTCATACTGGCCAGCCAAGTCTAACGCTGCCTGGAAGTGGCCGGCGTCTTCGACTATACTGAGACCTATGCTTGAGCCCTCATGTTCAGGCTTTACCACCACCGGAAAACCTAAAGCGTCCCGGACCTTGTTTTGGGCATCAGGGTCGGACCGATCCAGGATCAGGTAGGGTGATACCGGCAGGCCGGCATACTCATACAATCGTTTGGATTGGATTTTGTTGATGCCAATAGCACTGCCAAGAACGCCACTGCCGTGATAGGGGATATCCAGAAGTTCAAGTAGTCCTTGGATAGTGCCGTCTTCGCCGTATCGGCCGTGGAGGATGATCAAAGCAACATCGATCTCCTCAGCTTCTGCCATCAGTCGAGCCAGGTCGTCTCTGGGGTCATAGCGGCGTATGTGATACTTGTCCTTTGCCAAAGCTTGATAAACTTGTTCACCGCTTTTGAGGGATACCTCACGCTCGGCGGAGCGCCCACCGCTGAGCAATGCCACAGTTAGTTTATCCATGGTTGCTCTCCTGTTCCTGCAGGTCATTCTGCAGTAATTAGAGTTGTTAATGGTAAGGTCTTGATAATACAAGCCCTACTCGTTCGCTGGACCGTACTGTTGGTATATCGTCAATCTGGATGGTGGACTGAAATGTCTTAAGTATATTGGCAAAATCTGATTTTGAATTCAACGGGCAAATGGAGGCTGGTGAGAAAAAAAGTGAAGGGGCAAAAAAGGAGGAAATAGGAGAAATCAGAAGATCATCAATGTTGATAACGGAAAAATTCGAAAAACTCCAGGCGTAAACCCTTGAATATCAGCAGTATTTTGAAAAAAACGGAAAAAATTCCTATTCTCGCACCCTTATAAGGATATACTCGAACAAGCTCCGGAAATCTTGGTGAAATTTAGTTGTTAACAACTGAGGCCCGTTTAGAGTAAAATGCGGTTATATGGAGTTTGACATTAGAATGCGGATGGATTACAAAACTACGCCATGTGCTGGTACGTCTCCGTATCTCAGCCGGAACAAGGAACAGAGAATCTAACTGCCACCTTTCCAACCAAGTCGAAATCGATAATTCCAATTGTTCCGGAGACGCAGCGTATAATGGTCAAAGCATTTCTCTGGTTTTCCGCTCCCGATTAAACCAACCGGACGGAACCCGAACAACGAAAAGAGGTAATACTGTTTAGAATCATAGTGCGGACGAGGCGCAAGAGGGCTCCTATTTCCGTGACATTGCTCCCCGTAAGCCTGAACTGATTTTTCGTCTTGAGACCGCTGGCTTGACCACAGACCACGGTAGATAGCTATAGAGGTGTTTGCATGGAGGATATCTGGAGACAGACGAAGGACGATTTGCAAGATCTAATCTCCAGTAACTGTTTTAAGATGTGGATTGATCCCATTGAACTTGTGATCTCTCGCGAAGGTAAGATTTCTTTAGCTTGTCCCAATCGGTTTTTTCTCAACTGGGTCCGGGAGAACTACTTCCCTGAAATCAAGAGAAGTTGGGAACGGCACGGTGGTACTGCTGAGGAGATCCATCTTCGGTTGGCCGCCGCACCCCGCAGATCACCACAGGACAAGGAAGAATCCAGCCAGTTGCCGCTACCCCTCCCTCCGCAAGAAAACGGACACATGTACCGTTTGAATCGGAGATTCACTTTTGATCAATTCGTGGTGGGCTCCGGGAACAGCTTTGCGTTCTCTGCGTCCTTGGCCCTCGCCAATGGTGATAGCGGCCTGGGTAGTTCCCTCTATTTGTTGGCAGATACTGGGTTGGGCAAAAGTCATCTTTCGCATGCTATTGGCAACCATATCCTTACCCATAATAGTGGTACTCGCGTTTGCTACCTCACTGCTGAGGAGTTCACCAATGAGATGGTTGGCGCCATCAAACAGCGTCGCATGGAAGGATTCAAGGAAAGATATCGCAATAATTGTGATGTCCTACTCTTAGAGGAAGTACAATTTCTCAGTGGCAAAGAAAAGACACAGGCGGAACTAGCTTACACTCTCGATGCCCTCAGCCGGGTGAATAAGCGGGTCATATTCACCGGGACCCAATTTCCGAGAGATATTCCGAAGCTGAAGAGCAAGCTCCAATCTCGATTGACCGCTGGCATGGTCACCCACATCGAACCCCCGGATTTTCAAACGAGACTCAAGATCCTCGAAAAAAAGGCGGACAACGAGGGGATTCTGCTTCCGTCGGACGTGGCCGAAGTATTGGCCACCCATATCACTCGCGATGTGCGACAGTTGGAGAGTTGTGTCATTGGTATCGTCGCCAAGTCTTCGCTTTTGGAAAAACCTATCGACCTCAGACTGGCACACGAGGTTCTGGAATCGGTTTGCGACAGCCGGGAGGCCATAAATATAGAACATGTGCAACAAGTTGTCTGTCAATACTTCAAGGTTTCGGTTGAAGCCCTGAAGTCAAATTCACGCAAGAAAGGCGTGGTCTATCCACGTAATCTTGGCATGTACTTCTGTCGCAAGTACACCGACGAAACTTTAGAATGCATTGGTCGGGCCTTCAATCGGTCCCACGCCACGGTGATTCATGCTGTGGATAACATCACCCGGCAAATCCAACAAAAGAGCGGTGTGCGTAGCCAGGTTGAGTTCCTCGGGCAACAGCTTGAAAATCCTTCCTCTAGCCCGCGTATTTCATGAAATATGCGAGCTAGCACTTCCCTCTATGCGACCTAATATAGGACAGTCCTGGTCCGCATTATTCACCAGAATCGTTGCTGTGACCACGGATATGGCCGTCCTTAGATATCTGCTGGGGAGAGTAACAGGCTGACACCATTTACGGTCTCGGAGGTATATGGCTCTCTTGCGGTTGGCTCTAGGCCAGTTGAGAGAGAGAAGGCACGTTCCGGCGGAACCTTGGGGTAGCAGGTACACTCCAGCCGCAGGTAACGGGTAGGTTTCTCTGGAACTGGCCAGTGCTCTTGGAATGCATCAGCAGCTTTCTGAACAAGTTGCTGTAATTCCTGCCACAGCTCTTCTTTCACTGTCTCCTGTTGCAAGCGGTTCACTGCGACAGTAACAGACTCCCGCCACTCATCCATAAAAGACTTGCGACTTACTGATTGTCTGAATTCCACAATCTCTTCCAGAGAAAGCTGTTGCGGATCAGGGAGGACTGATAAACATTGTTGTTCAGGAACCATTACTGGCATTCCTTCGGCGACAGCGGATAATTGAGACGGCAGTCGTTCTGTAATCTCAGCCAGAACTTCTGCACTGGTGGTAAGAGGCAAAAGGGGATCGGCTTGCTCCTGGGAGCAATAGAGGCGAGTCCAGGCCCGGAGTCGTTCATAGGCATATTGAGTTCGTGGGGGATCTGATTCCTCCAGCAAAGGTGATCTCATGGCCACACCGTCACTCTCTTCATCTGTAGCAATTCCCGCCTCCTCATGGAGCTTCGCTTCCAGGCCACGGATTCGCTCCATATGCAGACCCAGCTCGAGATGGTCATGGTCCAGTTGATGCGCCAGGAGCAGGAAGACTCCATCGTTGACTAACTCAGCCACTTCTGGCGCCAGCCGGGGGTGAGCCTGTCTGATTTTGGCAACCAGACCAGTTCTCGAATCTTCAAAATCTTCCTGAAGAGCAAAGGTCCTTAGCAACTGAAGCAGACCGCCATTTTGATGGGCGCTGCCAAGTTGCTGATAGGTTTGGTGTGCTTGTCCGATGGTTTCTAAAAGGGAGGTTTCAGTTACAGGCTGAAACGGCTGCACCATTTGAGAGGAGCGTAGCAGGTCCGGCAGGCCAGGCTCGAAATCAGGAAAAACCTGAAGTAGGTGAATAGTGTCGAAGTAGAAAATCAACCGTTTTAAATCGTTTTCCTCCAAGAAGGTATAGGGGAAATAGGTTGCGCTCAATTCAAAAGACTGTGTTTTCATGGTTGTCCTTTTACCATATTTATGTGGTCATAGAAAAGCTGATCCTCTGAGCCAGGTCGAATTTCAATGGCTCTGCCGGTAAAGATGGCTAAGGGTATTGGAGAACTGGAGTAATGGAGTATTGGAGTGTTGGAAATAGCCAAATCCAAAAATTAAGTTTTAAGGAAGTCTTTGCATTACTCCATCACTCCACCACTCCATTACTCCAACAAACTTCCCGCATGTGGTAAAGACCATTAAATCCCCACTGGGGGTGGCATAGAGCCCCTCAGGACCCGGGTTCTTTACTGATTATGAACAATGATAAATGCGAAATGCCAAATCACTTACCGATAAAAAGACTTGTAGGCAAGGAGGGTAGCAACCCACGTTGGTGGGCGAGCTCCAACAGTCTTCTGATAGCCAGACTTCCCTCCTCACCAAGTTCCAGAGAATAGTCATTCACATAGAGGTCTATGTGCTGGCGGATGACGGCATCGTCCATCTCCTGGGCGTGCATCTTGACATAGGGCCATACCTTTTGAGGGTTTTTTCGGGCGAAAAGAAGACTGCGGCGAATACCGTCCTCTACAGCCTCTGCAACATCGGCCCCAAGGTCTCGTCGAACAAGAATCGCTCCCAGGGGCACGGGCAGATTTTGGGTCTCTTCCCACCAAGCGCCGAGATCCAGTACGGCATGAAGCCCATAGTTGGGATAGGTGAAGCGGCCTTCATGAATGATCACACCAGCGGCAAACTCGCCCTGCTGCAAGCTGGGCATGATATTTTCGTAGGACATGGGGCGCAATCGGGAGAAACCTTCACCGTAGAGCTGGAGCAGCAGGTTGGCAGTAGTCAGCTTGCCTGGAATAGCGATGACCTCGTGGCGCAGGCTATCCATGTTTCTGGGTTCGCGCGCGACCACCAGGGGACCACAACCCCTACCCATGGCGGCCCCGGTGTGAAGTAAAGCATAGTGTTCTGCTACCAGTCCGAAGGCGTGGACCGAAATCTTGGTGAAGTCTAGGATACCATCCCTGGCAAGGTTATTCAGGGTCTCCACATCTTCGTGGATTATTTCCAAAGTGCAGTTGGCAACATCGAGTTTGCCGGTGGCCAGTGCTCCGAAAATAAAGGTGTCGTTGGGACAAGGGGAGAATCCGAGCTTTAGAGTTTTCATGGAAGCATTACCTAAAATGTCTAGATGGAAAATGCCTAAAGTGAGCTAAAGTGCCTAAAATGAACTAAAATGCCTAAAATCTGAAATCCCAAATCCCAAGCACCAAATCTCAAGGTTTCAGGTGTCGGGTTTCAGGTGTCAGCAGTAAACGGTAAAACGTTTACACCGTTGAAGTCTTTCAAATCGCAAGATCGCGGCTGAAAGCCGCTCCCACAAGAAATCCTCTTGTCCTCTGCCTTGTGCCCAGTGTCTAGTGCCTAGTTTCAGTCTTCTGACCTCCGACCTCTAATCTCCGTTTCTCCGCGTCCCCGCGCCATCTTGTTGTGCCTAGTGTCTAGTGCGCAGTGTCTGGTAGTTGTTCTGTCTTGCCCTTTGAGTTCCGATAAAGATTAATAGAAGACCGTAGAGGCTTAGGCGAAAGCTCGGCATGGTGGTCCAGATAAATTCTTGAGCGCTGGTCAGAACTAGGGCTCCGAGGAGAGGACCCCAGGTGGTTCCAGGCTTGAAGAGCAAACACATCAGTAACGGGGCCAGAGAAGTCTCAAGGCCGAAGGCCTCTGCTGGAATGACAAAGGATATTTCACGAGCGTGCAGCCCCCCCGCTAGAGCTGCCGGAGCTGCGCTGAAAACCAACGCCAGCCTTTTCACTTTCCCACAGTTTATGCCCATTGACTCAGCCATATCTTCACTTTCCCGAATGGAGTTGAGTTTCAGGCCAAGTTTGGAGGTGCAGAGAAGCCGGTGCAAGCCAATCACCACCAGGGTTAGGATTATGGAGAGAGAATAGGTCAACATTGGATTGCCATTGGGTTGCAGAGAAAGACCAGCAGCCCCCCCGGTCCAGGGTGATAGGTTATTTGTCAGCTGGCTGCCC
>CAMYLW010000102.1:6283-15036 GCA_947259475.1 Thermodesulfobacteriota bacterium | reverse complement strand
TCTTGCGAGTTCAACGTTTTCTACGAATCAACTAATTTTCTAATCGACTAATTCTCTAATTCCCTAATTAACGAATCGACCTAGCCCGGATATTTCATGAACTGCTGTCGCGAGACCACGAAGATGGGCGTGCCACCGGGCAACCGTCCCGCGGTACCGCGGGATTGGATCCGAGGCGTACTTGAACAGTACGTCGCAGGGTCCGACACCCGAGGGCGCCAGGAAGGGCGACCATATCCGTGGTCGCAGCAGGTAATTCATGAAATATCCGGGCTAAAATTGATATTCTAGAAAAATATCTTGCGTACGTGCGAAGGTCTAGCTAGAATCAAGACTTGAGTGAGATCCGGGAGGTCAATAATGGGAAATTGGACAGTCAAAAAGGTACCTATCACAGCCGCCAGTGAAGATGTAGAGGAGCACGAAGGACGAATCGAGGGCCAAGGCTCGGTTATGCTGGACGATTGTCCCTTCAAACAGGAAGTCACAGACGAAACAGGCAAGGTGGTTCAAGTTGAGTGCGCCGACGACTCCGGAGTTAGAACTTGTGAGCCCGATGCGGAAGACTGCAGGCTCCAACAGTGGATGGATTCGGTTAAATCCTTCATCCGTCAAATCGATGTCAACGCCCTGTGAAATTGGCGGCGATGAGCAACGGCGCCTGAATGATTAATAGTAAGCGCGGGACAGGAGCGTGCAGCTCCCCCGCGTTTTTGGTCTAGACGAAAAGGCATAGAGCATAGGGAAATACAGCTGGCAGCGGAGCCAAGATTAGCATCTACTTAAACTAATTTTCTAATTTTCTAATTCTCTAATTTCCTAATTAACGAATTGACTGATCGACCAAAGCCTCGACCAGGACAATAGTAGAGAACTGTCAGATGGGCATTACACGAAGAAAGACACGACAAATCCACGTTGGTCCAGTACCGGTGGGCGGAGATGCCCCGGTGGTGGTACAGTCTATGTGTAACACGGATACCCGCGACATCCCCGCCACCCTTGAACAGATCAGACGGTTGGCAGAGGTTGGTTGCGAGATCGTTCGGCTGGCAGTAGTTGATGCAAAGGCAGTTGAAGCCCTGAAGGCCATTAAACGGGAGGCGGGCACGCCCCTTATCGCCGATATCCACTTCGATCATCGCCTCGCCCTGGATGCTCTGAGGACAGGAGTAGATGGTCTGCGGATCAACCCTGGAAACATTGGTGGTGAGAAAGCCGTGGCCAAGGTGGTGCACGCTGCTGCTGAGCGCCAGGTGCCCATTCGCATTGGAGTAAATTCAGGGTCTCTGGACAAGGACCTTTTGCACCAATATGGGGGCCCAACCCCAGAAGCAATGGTTGAAAGTGCTCTTCGCCAAGTTCAGCTTCTTGAATCCCTGAAATTTCAGGAAATCAAAATATCACTGAAATCGTCCGACGTGATTACCATGGTGGAAGCTTACCGACTGCTGGCTGAGAGGGTTTCTTATCCGCTTCATTTGGGTGTCACTGAAGCTGGAACTCTGATTTGTGGTTCGGTTAAGTCAGCCATTGGCATTGGCCTGCTGCTGGCTGAGGGTATCGGTGACACCATCCGAGTGTCCCTCACCAGTGATCCCATCAATGAAGTAAGGGCGGCCTACGAAATTCTGCGTGCCCTCAAGCTCAGGGAGCGAGGGATAGAACTCATTTCCTGCCCCACCTGTGGTCGTTGCGATATAGATATTATCGGCTTGACCCATGAAATTGAGGAACAGTTGTTACGGGTGAAAACTCCACTCAAGGTTGCTATTATGGGCTGTGTGGTCAACGGCCCGGGGGAGGCCAGGGAGGCTGATGTGGGGATAGCCGGTGGTCGCGGCCAGGGAATCCTTTTTAAAAAGGGAGAAATAGTTGCGAAGATACCTGAAGCGGAGTTAAAGTCAAGATTACTGGCAGAGATCTCGTTGATGGTAGACGAAGAGATCGTATAGAGCATAAGGAAGATTGCGAATTTCGGATTTCGGATTTCGGATTTCAAAAAAGCGGAAAACAGATGAAAAAAGGCATTACCAAGCGGAGTGAAGATTTTTCCCGGTGGTATACGGATGTGATCATTAAGGCGCGATTGGCAGACTATTCACCGGTGAAGGGGTGCATGGTCATTCGTCCCAATGGCTATGCCCTCTGGGAGAAAATGCAGTCTTACCTCGACATGATGTTCAAGGAAACAGGCCATGAGAACGCCTACTTCCCGCTTTTGATTCCGGAGAGCTTTCTGGAGAAAGAGGCTGAACACGTGGAGGGGTTTGCGCCCGAGTGTGCGGTGGTAACCCACGGTGGCGGCAAAAAACTGGAGGAACCACTTGTAATCCGGCCAACTTCAGAGACAATCATTTGGGCAATGTTCAAGAAATGGATTATGTCCTACCGGGACCTGCCACTGCTGATCAACCAGTGGTGCAACGTTCTTCGCTGGGAGATGCGCACGAGACTGTTCCTGCGCACGACGGAATTTCTCTGGCAGGAAGGGCACACGGCCCATGCCACCGCAGAAGAGGCCGAGGAGGAGACTTTGCAGATGCTCAATGTTTACCAAACCTTTGCCCAAGAGTACGCTGCAATTCCAGTTATTCCCGGCCGAAAGAGCGACCGGGAGAAGTTTGCCGGAGCCCTGCATACCTACACAATTGAAGCACTCATGCAGGACGGCAAGGCTTTACAGGCCGGAACCTCGCATAATCTTGGCCAGAACTTTGCCAGGGCTTTTGATGTCACCTTCCAGGATCAGAATGGGGAACAGCAGTTGGTCTATGCCACTAGTTGGGGGATGAGCACCCGGATGATCGGCGCCCTCATCATGACACATGGCGATGATCAGGGCCTGGTTTTGCCCCCCAAAATGGCACCGCTGTCGGTGGTCTTTATTCCTATATTTAAGGGCAAAGAGGGCCATGGGGAGATCCTGGAGTTCATTGACCAAATTGCGGCATCCCTGGATGGGGATATAACTCATCGGGTAGACGCCAGGGAGGAATACACTCCCGGGTGGAAATTCAACGAATGGGAGCGTGCCGGAGTTCCCATTCGAGTTGAAGTGGGTCCGAGGGATCTCAAGCAAGGAGAGGTGGTGGTAGTCCGTCGGGATACCAGGGAAAAGGCTAACCTGGCTAAGGATAAGGTTAAGGAAAAGATAAGAGAGTTACTGGATGAGATTCAAACTTCACTCTTCCAGCGGGCGCTGCGGTTCCGTCAAGAAAACACCATGCGGGTTGACGATTACCAGACTTTTAGGGAAGTCGTGGCTGAGCAGGGAGGCTTTCTCCACGCCAATTGGTGTGGTGACCCCAAATGTGAAGACCAGGTTAAGCAGGATACCAAGGCCACAATTCGCTGCATTCCCATAGAGTCCGAGGATGAGGACGGGGTTTGCGTGCTCTGTGGCAAGCCTTCTGGAGACCGGATATACTTCGCTAAAGCGTATTAGCTCAAAGCGCATTCCGTTAATGGTTAATCGTTATTCGTTATTAGGGTAAAGAGGCGATCCAAGAGTCTTTGACGAATAACAGATAACGGATAACACATAACTAAATTGTAAAATTGTTATGATTCGTCTCAACGATATCATCGATCAAGTTCTTGCCTACCATCCAGAAGCAGATGTAAGTCTCATTGAAAAAGCATACGTCTATTCAGCCAAAGCGCATGCGGGACAGGTGCGCCTTTCCGGTGAGCCCTACCTTATGCATCCACTGGAAGTGGCCGGCATTTTGGCAAAGATGAAACTGGACGTCTTCAGCATCGCCTCTTCTCTGCTTCACGACACCCTCGAAGACACCGAAACCAATCTGGATGACCTTAATAGGCTATTTGGGGATGAAGTTAGCCAAATAGTTGACGGTGTAACCAAAATCGGCAGATTTGAGTATGGCAGTTACGAAGAGCGCCAGGCTGAGAACATGCGCAAGATGATCCTGGCGATGGCCAGTGACATCCGGGTGATCCTGATTAAACTGGCCGACAGGCTTCACAACATGCGCACCCTCGATTTTCACGCCACGGAAAAACAGCGGCTCATTGCTCAGGAGACTTTGGACATCTACGCGCCACTAGCTGGGAGGCTCGGTATTGACTGGATCAGGACCGAGTTGCAAGACCTTGCCTTTTCCTATCTTGATCCGGATATGTATGAGGAGGTTGTTGGTGGCCTGAAAAGGAATGAGGAGGAGCGCGAGCGTTATATCAAAGAAGTCAAGGGTATCATCCAGGAAAAACTGGCGGGTTTCGGGTTGAAGGGGAAAGTGAACGGCCGGCCCAAGAACATCTTCAGCATATACAAGAAGATGGTCACCCAGAACCTGGATCTGGAGCACATCTTTGACATCATAGCGTTTCGCATCATCCTGGAAACTATTCGCGATTGTTATGAGGCGGTGAGCGGGTAGAGATTCAGATTCGGACCGATAACATGCATCGCATTGCCAATGAAGGCATTGCGGCACACTGGGTGTACAAGGAAGGGACAAGTGTCCCAGAAAGTGACAGCAAGCGTTTCGCTTGGCTTCGTCAGTTGCTGGAATGGCAACAAGACCTTCAGGATCCACGGGAATTTCTCGAGACAGTTCGGGTAGATCTATTGCCGGACGACGTCTACGTTTTTACCCCGAATGGGGACGTAAAGGCCTTTCCCCGAGGTTCCACGCCGATAGATTTTGCCTATAGCGTCCATACCGAAGTAGGTCATCATTGCACCGGGGCGAAGGTGAGCGGCAAGTTGGTACCACTCAAATACGAGCTACGCAATGGCGACATCATCGAGATCATTACCTCGGCCAAACACGTGCCCAGTAAGGATTGGCTGAAGATCGTAAAGACTTCGCGGGCTCGGACACGAATTCGTCACTGGATCAAGACCGAGGAGCGTGAGCGGAGCATTGTTCTCGGCCGTGAAATTTGTGAGCGTGAATTCCGGAAGCACGGTCTCAACTTCAACAAATACCTCCATTCCGACGAACTTTTCCAGGTGACCAAGGCGTTCTCTCTGCAGAAAGTGGACGATCTTCTTGCCAGTATAGGGTACGGCAAGATATCCGCTTTGCAAGCCATCGGCAAACTCACAAGCTTGTTGGAGCCTGAGGAGAAACCAGACGAGGCTCTTGTCGAAAGGGCAGAGCGCAGAGAGAGACCGAGACAGCCCGGCGGGGTGCTGGTGAAGGGTTTAGATGACATCATGGTGCGTTTTGCCAAGTGCTGCAATCCCTTGCCAGGTGATCAAATTGCCGGATACATTACTCGGGGTAGAGGAGTCTCGGTGCACCGGGAGGAGTGTGCGAGTTTACTGAGTAGTGGTTTTGAGCGGCGCATCGAGGTGGATTGGGACCATGAGGCGGAAGAGGTCCATCCTGTGGGATTGGCCGTGATTTGTGCCAACGTCAAGGGCATGCTGGCTGCCATTAGCGGCACTCTGAGTAATCAGGACATCAATATCTTACAGGCCAATGTGCGAACCCGGGTGGACAACCGCGCTGAATGCAAGTTTGTGGTGGAAGTGCGGGACATCACCCATTTACAGAGTGCAATGGCGGCAGTGCGCAAGATAAAAGACGTGATTGATGTGCAGCGCTCATCTGTTTTGGATGTGGAATAACGAAGCAAATTCAGGAATTCAGGAATTCAGGAATTAGGGAATTGAGGGATTGTAGATTGAAAGATTAAGGATTTCGGATTGCGGAATTAAGGGATTAAGACATTGAGAAGTTTCAAGCTAATTTAGGAAATTAGAAATCCTACTCGGTCTAATTCCTGGATCCCTCAATTGGTAGTTATGCAGGTTTAAGCACGCGTCCTGAACGCAAGCAACGGGTACATATCCGCATGTAACGAACAGCGCCCTTCTGTACGGTGCGCACTCGTTGCAGGTTGGGATACCATCTTCTTTTTGTTTTGTTGTTGGCGTGGCTGACATTGTGGCCCGATTGAGGGCGCTTACCACATATCTGGCAAACTTTGGCCATTCGTTCCTACCTCCAAATAAAGCGATCAGTCTGAAATTAGTGTTCGCTTTCTATTTTCCAGCCCTAAGAATGGAAAGATCGTCGCTTTTTCCAGCAGTCGAGCTATCTAACACATCCAGTCCCATTTGACAAGCGAAAAACCAAATTCCTATGTTGGATCGGCACATCCCACATCTACAATCCGAAATCCGCAATCTACAATCTCAAATCTGCAATCTGCAATCACTCAATCACCACCGTCGGTTCGTTTTCCTCCCGGCCGTGTATGGTGCCGATGTGATAAGCCTTCTCCCCCAGCCCGGCCAGTAGTTCCAGCGCGCCTTCCAAATCCTTGGTCGGCACAACCAGGACAAAGCCGATCCCATTGTTGAACACCCGATACATTTCGTGCTCGGAGATTTTACCGTGTTCCTGGAGAAAAGGAAAAATACTCGGCACCTCCCAGCTGTCTTTACGAAGACGGGCCAGACAGGCGGAGGGTAGAATTCGAGGCAGGTTGTCGTAAAAACCACCGCCGGTAATGTGTGCCATCCCTGGAACCGAGAAATCTCGTGTGACTACCTGGACGGCTTCAGTGTAAATACGGGTAGGCCGCAGGAGTTCCTCGGCAACGCTACAGCCGCATTCGGGAATGACATCGTCCGGCGAGAGACCGAGCTCCTGAAAAATGATGCGCCGCACTAATGAGTAGCCGTTGCTGTGCAGACCGTTTGAGGCGAGTCCGATAATTTGGTCGCCAACACTGATCTCTGAGCCATCAATAATGGAGTCCTTTTCAACGATGCCAACCGCGAAACCGGCGAGATCGTAGTCATTCTCCCCGTAAAAATCAGGCATCTCCGCGGTTTCTCCGCCGATGAGCGAACACTTGGCCTGCCGGCACCCTTCAGCTATGCCGGAGATGATATCAGTTACCAGGTCGAGGTTCATGCGGCCGATGGACAGATAATCCAAAAAGAAAAGCGGCCTGGCTCCCTGGACCAGGATGTCGTTAACACTCATGGCCACCAGGTCGATACCCACGGTATCGTGCCTGTTCGCCAGGGACGCGACTTTGAGTTTGGTACCTATTCCGTCTGTGGAACTCACAAGAACTGGTTGCTTGTAGTCAAGCTGGCCGAGGGAATAGAGACTGGCGAATCCTCCCACATCGGTGATCACGCTGGCGTGAAAGGTGGATTTAACCAAAGGTCTAATCCTGGCTACCAATTCATTGGCAGCATCCAGGTCAACCCCTGACTCTTTATACAGATCTGTGCGTTTCATCTGGTCTCCCTCTGAGAGATCTATGCCCACACGTCCTGTCCCAGCCTGCGCGCGCCCACATTCAGCGCACGCTGACTCGTTTTTCCAACGCGGCGCAAGCGGTTGCGCTGCGCCTCAGCGTGGGTATGTAACGTTAGGGTTTATTCTAGAAGTGGTTTAGAAAGGTGTCAATCGCTTTCGTGTACGGGAAAAACTTTTTGACAAGGGTTCTTGCTTACGGTATTTTTACTAAATCTCGATAGATAGGAAAGGTAGCCATGAATGAAGCACTGATAAAATTCAGCCGCATGCGTCGATTGCCTCCTTATGTTTTTGCCCAAGTCAATGAACTGAAAATGAGGCTCAGACGAGAGGGTAGAGACATCGTTGATCTGGGTATGGGAAATCCTGATCTGCCGACCCCGCAGCACATTGTAGACAAATTGTTAGAGGCCTCCCAGAAACCTCACAACCACCGTTACTCAGCTTCGCGAGGAATTACCAAACTGAGAGAGGCTATAGCCGGCTGGTACGGACGCCGATATGATGTGGATATCGATCCGGAAACAGAGGCCGTTGTGACTATTGGGGCCAAAGAGGGGTTGTCGCACCTGATACTCTCGCTGATCAGCCCAGGCGACGTGGTATTCGCCCCAAATCCAACCTATCCCATTCATCCGTACTCGGTGATCATAGCCGGGGGGGATTTGCGTAGTATTCCCATAGAAAGAGATCGGGACTTTTTTGAAGATCTCCAGACGGCCTTCAAACAGACCTGGCCTCAGCCGAAGATGTTAATAATCTCATTTCCGCATAACCCCACCACTGAGGTTGTTGACCTTGACTTCTTTCAGAAAATTTGTGACTTCGCCAGGGAGCACGAAATCATCGTGGTGCACGATCTGGCATATGCCGATTTGGTATTCGACGGGGAAATGGCTCCCAGCTTTCTCCAGGTAGAAGGTGCTAAGGATATCGGAGTCGAGTTTTTTTCCTTGTCAAAGAGCTATTCCATGCCGGGATGGAGGGTTGGTTTCTGTGTTGGAAACGTTGAAATCATTTCAGCGCTTACCCGGATCAAGAGCTATCTAGATTATGGTATCTTTCAGCCCATCCAGATTGCTTCCATTATCGCACTCAATTCCGATCAGTCCTGCGTCAAGGAAATCGTCGATACCTACCGCTCTCGACGTGACGTTCTGGTGGATGGCTTGAATCGAGTTGGCTGGCCCACTGACATGCCCAAGGGCACCATGTTTGTCTGGTCGAGGATACCAGAACAGTATATTGACATGGGCTCAGTGGAGTTTGCCAAGTTTTTGATACGTGAGGCCGAGGTTGCCGTCGCTCCAGGGCGAGGTTTTGGCGAATATGGTGATGACTACGTGCGTTTCGCTCTGGTGGAGAATGAAGAACGGACCCGACAGGCCATCCGTGGTATGCGCCGCGTTCTGCGCTGATGATAAGCGCCTTAAACAACCTTAAGTACATTATACAAAAAAGACACCAGAAGGGGCCGGAAGTCCACTTTCT
>CAMYLW010000102.1:0-6250 GCA_947259475.1 Thermodesulfobacteriota bacterium | reverse complement strand
TATTTCATGAATCACTTGCTGCGACCACGGATATGGCCGTCCTTCCTGGCGTCCTCGGGTGTCGGCCCCTGCGACGTACCGTTCAGGTACGCCTCGGAATCCCGCGGTAACGCGGGACGGTTGCCAGGTGGCAAGCCCATCTTCGTGGTCTCGTGACAGCAATGCATGAAATATCCGGGCTAGAACGCACCGAGGCTTACATCGACACAGTGTGGCGGAGTATTGGAGGTTTCACCTTGATTGTACCAAACCTACTCCTGCCTTGGCGATCAACTGGCATTGATCTTGCTTTTTATTACTAATCACTGGATACTCTTTGCCCAGCGAGGTGTGGGGTGCAGAATATGTGAGGGTATCTACCCGATACAGGGGAAATACGATGTTCAATGACCGGAAGGTAATCGTGGTCATGCCAGCCTACAATGCTGCTCAGACCTTGCGCAAGACCTATGACGAGGTCATGGAGCAAGATCTCGTCGATCTCGTGATACTGGTCGACGATGGGAGTCAGGATGAGACTGTGGCCATCGCTAAAACACTGCCCGACACCATAGTTCACACCCATCCACACAATCAAGGTTACGGCGCCAACCAAAAGACATGTTACAAACTGGCCCTGGAGCAGGGCGGCGACATCATTGTTATGGTTCACCCGGACTACCAGTATACCCCGCAGCTGATCCCAGCCATGGTGTCCATGATTGGCAGTGGACTTTACCCCTGTGTCTTGGGCTCAAGAATTCTGGGAGGCTATGCTCTGAAAGGCGGGATGCCGGTCTGGAAGTATATTGCCAACCGCGTTTTGACGTTGGTGGAAAACATTCTGCTCGGTGCAAAACTTTCCGAATATCACACGGGCTACAGAACGTTTTCCCGACAACTGCTTGAGCAGTTGCCAATCAATATCAATTCCGATGATTTCGTCTTTGATAATCAAATGTTGGCGCAGATTCTGTGGTTTGGGCACACCATCGCGGAAATCAGCTGTCCGACCAAATATTTTGCCGAGGCCTCATCCATTAATCTGATACGCAGCATTAAATACGGCTTTGGTTGCCTCTTCACAGCCTTGGTGTTTCGTCTGGCTAAAATGAAACTCATAAATTCAAAGCTATTTCCAGCCGTAAAGGAGGATTGAACTCAACATGAGTGACATTATGAGTGCATTCGGAATCATGCGTGCGAACAATAATAAGACCAATACGAAGCGGCTGTAAACAAATGAGTGCTTCCCAGATCGATAATTTTGGGAGTCTTTTTGAGAACGAAAACTACGTTCTCTTAAAGAATTACCTTTACAACTATCTCCTCCGGAAAAAAGCTATTGAAAAAAGCATTGCCCTTGGTACCCAAGGCTTTGTCCTGGAGGTAGGGAGCGGCCTCTCCCCCATGGTGACAAACACCAACACTGTTGTCTACTCAGAATTATCCTTGGAAGCGCTTCGCATTCTCAAAGGCAGACGGAGCAGAGGAAGTTATGTGGCCGCAGACGGAATGCGATTGCCCTTTAAGACTGGTACCTTTGATCAGGCAATATGTTCAGAGGTTCTGGAGCACTTGGCAGATGATCGGAAGGCTTTGCAAGAGCTGGCCCGGGTCATGAAACCATCTGGTCAACTTATTATTACCTTCCCACACCGTAAATTCTATTTCGCCTACGATGATCATTTTGTAAAGCACCTGCGCCGCTATGAGCTGTCTGAAATGGAGGACCGCTTGCAAGCAGTCGGACTCAGCCCGGTTTCGATTCAAAAGATCCTGGGACCTTTGGAAAAAGTGACGATGTGGTCTGTGGTTGTTTGTTTCTCTTTTATGAAAAAAACCAAACTAAATAGATCCAAGATAAAGGGACCTTCCAAGCTAATGAGCATAGTCGCACCATTATTTAAGTGGGTTAATGTATTCTATGCCGGACTCGCATGGTTGGATGCCAAGATAATGCCTCGTTCGCTGGCGACAATTTTGCTTATTCGGGCGGAGAAAAGGTGAGGTAGCCATGTTGTTGTCTAAGCTCTTTCACGCAATTACCCAAGGTTGCAGGCATCAAGATCGCAACCTTGTACTTGAAAAATGTCCTCACCTTGATGCCCAATGACCGTGGAGAGAACAGGGACAAGATCAGGCACCCTATAGCATATGAATATTATCAAAAACAAGCCCTTTATCTTGCGCCGCGATGTTTTGGTTTGCCTGTTTCTGATTGTGATCAACCTTGCAGTATACTGGCAGACGCGTAACCATGAGTTTGTCAGCTACGATGACAATGCATACGTCACTGAAAATCCTCATGTGCAGGCTGGACTAACCCGCCAAACCATCATTTGGTCCTTCACCACTACCCATGTGGCCAACTGGCATCCTTTGACTTGGATGTCACACATGATGGACTGCCAGTTTTATGGCTTAAATCCCAGCGGTCACCACCTTACCAATGTTTGGTTTCACCTGGTGAACACCGTATTGTTGTTTCTCCTATTGAATCGGCTCACCGGAGCCTCTTGGCGGAGCGGATTTGTTGCTGCGCTGTTTGTCGTTCATCCTCTCCACGTGGAGTCGGTTGCCTGGGTTGCAGAGCGTAAAGATGTGTTATGTACTCTGTTTTGGCTGTTAACGATGTGGGCCTATATCTATTATGTTGAAAAACCAAGGCTTCATAGATATCTGCTGACCCTTCTCACCCTTGGGCTTGGCCTCATGGCCAAGCCTATGCTTGTGACCCTGCCATTTGTACTGCTTTTACTGGATTATTGGCCTCTCGGACGCTTTCAGGCTGGCCCGGCTGGCAGTAATGATCAAGGACAAGTTCAGGTACCTCTGAATTCCGTAAGAACAAGATCGCCCAGCAGTCGTCTGATTTGGGAAAAAGCTCCTTTCTTCGTTGTTTCGCTAGCCTCATGTGCTGTCACTTTCCTGGTGCAACAGAAGGGGGGTGCCGTAGAAACCGTGGAAGCTTTTCCTCTCACCATCCGCATTGGTAACGCTTTGGTTTCTTATGTCAGCTACATGGGCAAGATGATCTGGCCTCAAAATCTGGCGGTTTTCTATCCGCACCCTGGTACAAGTTTGCCAGGGTGGCAGGCTGTAGCAGCCGGCCTGCTGCTGATATTCATAACCATTGGGGTCATCCGGGCAGGGCGGAAACGGGCTTATCTCACGGTGGGGTGGCTGTGGTATCTGGGTACACTCGTACCGGTCATCGGCTTGGTCCAGGTAGGAGCCCAGGCACTGGCTGATCGCTATACTTATGTCCCGCTCATCGGTCTCTTCATCATGATTTCCTGGTTTATTCCAGACCTCCTCGCGGGTTGGCGCCATCGAGGTATAGTACTTGGCGGTGCAGCGGTGACGGTGGTCTCAGCCTTGATGGTATGTACCTGGATGCAGCTTCAGCACTGGAAAAACGACATAACATTGTTTGAACATGCACTAAAGGTGACGGCTAACAACTATCTTGCTCACGACAGTCTTGGAAATGCTTTGGCTCAAAAGGGCATGCTGGAGAAGGCCATTGCCCACTATCAGGAAGCTCTCAGGATTAACCCGAACCTGGTGAACACCCACAATAATCTTGGAGTTGCCTTCCTGAAACGGGGTGAGATCAACAGAGCCATTGCCCAATATTACCAGGCTTTGCGGCTCAAGTCCGACTCTGCGGAGACACACAACAACCTGGGGGTCGCCCTATTCAATCTGGGACAACTTGATCGAGCAATCGGTCATTATCTCACTGCAACCAAGCTCGACCCCTATTTTAGTAAGGCCCACAATAACCTGGGAAATGCGCTGGCCCGGAAAGGGAAGCTCAATGAGGCTATAGTCCACTATTCCAGGGCCCTAGAGCTCAAAACCAACTATCCTGAAGCACACAACAACCTGGGGGTTACCTTGGCGCAGCAGGGAAAAATGGATGAGGCGATCATCCAGTTTGATCAAGCTCTACGCCTAAAACCGGACTACGCTCAAGCCCGAACCAATCTTGGATACGCCCTTGACCTGGTGAAAGAAAGCAGAGATGAATCGAGCTTGAGCTCAACGCCATAGATCGTTCGTTGCATACTTCAAGGTTATGTAAGGCAAGAAACCCACTGGCTCATATTTTTTTGCTCTGCTGTTTGACTAGCCCGGATAATTCATGAATTGGTGTTGCGAGACTGTGAGGATGAACGTGCCACCGGGCAACCGCAGAGGCTTGAATCCGAGGCGTACTTGTACAGTACGTCGCAGGGTTCGAGGCCCGAGGACACCCGGAAGGGCGATCATATCCACAGTCGGAGTAGCTAATTCATGAATTATCCGGGCTAGCACAACTCTTCTATTTAAGAGGCCTCTATGCGTAAAGACAAAGAGCAAGCTGCCAATTACCAGAACGTCCGTAGAGCGCGTTGGGACGAAGTGGCCCGCAAAAAGGATAACTGGACTTCCTCGGGAGCTTATTATCACCAAAGACTTGCACAAATTTACCAATTCTTGGTGGCCCCTGGACAGCGAGTGCTCGAGATTGGCTGTGGGATGGGGGATCTACTTGCTGCGCTAAACCCAACACTCGGAGTAGGGATAGATTTTTCCAGCGAGATGGTCAAGCGCGGGGCGCAAAGACATCCACAACTGCACTTCATCCAAGGCGACGCTCACCACCTAAGTCTTAATAAGACCTTTGATGTGATCATTCTCTCCGACCTGGTCAACGATCTTTGGGATGTGCAAACCGTTTTCCAAGAGATTGCGCCACTGTCCACTCCCCGGACACGCGTCATTATCAACACCTACAGCCGCTTGTGGGAGTTGCCCCTGGCGCTGGCCCAACGGCGGAATCTCGCCACTCCTGTACTCAGCCAGAACTGGCTCACTGTAGAGGACACCACCGGCCTGCTCAATCTGGCTGATTTCGAGGTTATTCGGCATTGGGAGGAGTTTCTCTGGCCCTTGGACACACCACTATTGGCCGGTCTTTGCAACCGTTTTCTAGTAAAACTCTGGCCTTTCCGCTATTTCGCCCTTACCAACCTCATCATCGCCCGGCCCCGTCCAAACAACCAGCCATTAAAGGAAGAGCCGCTGGTGTCTGTGATAGTTCCAGCTCGCAATGAAGAAGGGAATATCCCGCATATCTTTACGCGGACACCAGATATGGGAAGTGGGACTGAATTGGTGTTTGTGGAGGGCCATTCCAAAGACGACACCTTATCTGCCATCGAAAAGGCAATGGCAGATAATCCTGAACGCCAGTGTAAGTTGCTTCAACAAACCGGCGTCGGCAAAGGCGATGCAGTGCGGCTGGGCTTTGACAACGCCAGCGGTGATATTTTGATGATCCTGGACGCTGATCTGACCGTTCCGCCAGAGGACCTGCCCCGCTTCTACGAGGCATTGCGTTCGGCAAAAGGTGACTTTGCCAACGGGGTACGACTCGTTTATCCCATGGAAAAACAGGCCATGAGATATCTGAACATGGTGGGCAATAAATTTTTTAGCCTGGCCTTTTCCTGGCTACTCGGTCAACCCATTAAAGACACCCTCTGTGGCACAAAAGTCCTGTGGAAAGAGGACTATGAGTTGATTGCGGCCAACCGAGCCTATTTCGGCGACTTCGACCCTTTCGGCGACTTCGACCTCCTCTTCGGCGCTGCTAAGCTGAATCACAAAATAGTTGATCTACCAATTCGCTATCGAGAGCGAACATACGGTGCAACCAATATCCAACGCTGGAAGCACGGCTGGTTGCTCCTACGCATGGTTTTTTTTGCAGCTCGGCGGATCAAATTTTTGTAAAGGAATCCTGTACCAATGCTAAAAAATTTGCTGGCCCATCCTCTTACGCGGGAACTAGACATCGATGACCCGTGTTGCACTGAGCTTCGCCGGTCTCTTATCCGCAATAAGAGTTTCTTGCGGCAAATCTACGAAGAATGGTATGAGGCCATCACTGCACTATTGCCTCTAGCTAAAGATCCGGTTCTGGAGTTAGGTTCGGGTGGAGGCTTCTTAGTTAAATTTATCCCCAAACTGATCACTTCAGAAATATTCTACAGCAGCCACGTGAAAATTGTCTTGGACGGCTCCGGGCTGCCGTTTGTGAACGAATCGTTGAGTGGCATTGTGATGACGGATGTACTGCATCACCTCCCCCAACCTCGACAGTTTTTCACAGAGGCGAGCCGGTGTGTGCGGCCTGGAGGCTTGGTTATTATGATAGAGCCCTGGGTGACGTCCTGGTCGCGGTTGGTTTACTCTAAACTGCACCATGAGCCCT
>CAMYLW010000101.1 GCA_947259475.1 Thermodesulfobacteriota bacterium | reverse complement strand
TGCCTACTGCCTCCTGTCGTCTGATCTCTGACCTCTGATCTCTGACCTCTGATCTCTGATCTCTGACCTCTGATCTCTGACCTCTGATCTCTGACCTCTATCTTCTGCCTATTGCCTACTGCCTCCCGCCCTCTTCCTCTCGGGCCTGTATCGCCACTGTGGTGGCAAAAACCCTCGATTTCTCTCCTGCCAACTGTAACCGAATGTGGACCAACCGGGGTAGAAGCCCTTCGGTCTCTTCTGCCTTGCTGTCCCATTGAGACAATGTCTCACCATCCTCATTCAAATAGGTCAAGGTCAACGACTCCACGGTGTCTGCAAGCTCCACCGCGGTCTCTTCTCGCTCTCCAGATAAGTCGACAAAAGGTAGTTCCATGCGAATAAGTCTATAATATCGCTGGTTATCCGCCTGTTTCTCTAACACATAGCTCACCCTGTTAATTCGCAAGTTCGGAAAGCTACCATCAAAACCCAGATGGGCGGTTGAGGCGAACTCGACAACCGTTCCCCTCTCACTTTCGGCATCCATGCCACCCTGAAATCGAAAGGGTGAATTCTCATTTTCGCCCTCTGCCTTTCTGTAGTAGAGAGAGCTAAAATCATCTACCATTTGCATCAGGGCCAGTCGCGCTGCCTGGTCTACATCCCTGGCGCTTTCCACCATCTCCGTGGTTTCCAGCGTCCCGCTGTAGGCTCCGTACAGGCTGCTCACTACAAGCGCAAGAATGGCAATGGCATCACTACAAGCGCAAGAATGGCAATGGCAATAAGAATTTCTAGGAGAGTAAAGCCGCAACGCCAGCACAGCCGGCTTAGCGCTCGCTCAGCATCAGGTTGGAGGAGCGCTCGGCCCATCTGGCCTCGCTTGAGGTTGGAGGCAGCATAGATCTGCCTTGACCGTTTTATCGCCTCTAACCTCAAACCTCTAACCTCCAACTTCTTTACTGTCCTCTGTTTCCTCTGACCTCTGACCTCTGTCTTCTGCCCGCCTGTCCTGAGCCTGCCAGCCCTGAGCTTGTCGAATGGGTCGAAGGGCTGACTACTGTTCTGCCAGCATGAGCTCCTCAATTCTTATCTCTCTCCCGGCAACTCCTCCGCTCCGCTGGACAATGACTGCGATTCGCTCTAACCCTTCCACCTCAGTGCTTGTAGTCTCCACTTGCCAGGTGAACTCTGGATAATCTTCACCAAAGTCCCCCTGCGATTCACCCCAGTTGGCAACTCCCGCCGCTTCAATCTCCGCCAGCTTGCTTGCCGCCAGCAGAGAGGCCGTGGTCGTTTCTCTGCTTTTGGTCAGTGCATCTAGGTTCTGCACATTGGCCTTTAGAATAGCCACCATGGCGATAGCCAGAATGGCCACCGCCACCAGCACCTCTATTAAGGTGAAACCAGCGCGCGAGCCTAATCCGCATGGCGCTGGTCCAGGATCAGGTTGGAGGAGCGCTCGGCCAGTCTGGCCTCGCTTGAGGTTGGAGGCAGTATATACCTGCCTTGATTGTCTTTTTGCCTCTAACCTCAAACCTCTAACCTCCAACTTCTTCTCTGCCCTTTGCCTTGTACCTTGCGCCCTAAGCCTTGCACCCTTTGTCTACTCCAAATATCCTTCCCGGACTACCAAACGGCCATTGAATGGTTTGACAACTAGAGTTCGGATTTGATTGCCGGGACCGGCCAGGTGAATCACTGCGGGTTCTGCGAGACCTTTGGGATGAAAATGAAGAGCAACACGTCCAGCACGTTTATTTTCGTCGGGCAATTTCTTGACATCCACAAAACGAACCTCTCCCGCAAGAGTTCGTTTCTTGACGGTGTCAAGATCCGGTGAGCCGCCTTCTTCAACAGCCGCAGCCCAAAAGCTATCTGTATCCAGGTCTAAGGTAAGCTCCCAGAGCCTCCCTTCCAACATTGCCTGGCTTCTGGCGTAGGCCACCGCCCCTGCCAACTGCCGGGAACTCGCTTTCAGATCGCTGCGAAAGAAAAAAGATGAGGCCTCCGGGAGCACCAGTCCAAGAATTACCGCCAGGATCACCAGAACAACGGCCAGTTCCACCAGAGTAAAACCGGACGGTTCATTCGATCTCCCAACTCTGCACGTCGACATTTTTGCCTTCGCCGCCTTCCTCGCCATCAGCGCCGTAGGAGATAAGATCAAAATCGCCGTGCTCCCCTGGACTGATATAGATGTAATCGTTTTCCCAAGGGTCTTTGGGAATCTTGGAGAGGTAGCCCTTTTCCGGATACTTTTTTGGAATCTTGCCAATTGCGGGCTTTTCCACCAGAGCCTGCAACCCCTGCTCCGTGGTGGGATAGTCGCCGTTGTCCAACTTGTACTCTTTTATTGCCGCAGAAATGCTTTCTATCTGTAATTGAGCTTTGACCCGCCTGGCTTTCTCTGGCTTCTCCATTATTCGAGGCACAATGAGCCCCACAAGAATGCCGAGAATGATTATGACTACCATGATCTCGATCAGGGTGAAGCCAGATGTGGAACCGAGAACTCTTGGGTAAACACGGGACATGAGGCTTCCAACAGAGTATGTGTCAACCGAAAAAGGTTCATGAGCAGCGGAGTGTGTCTGACTCCCACGAGCAGGTTCACCAAGATGCATTCCCATCCTTACGCCTCCGAGGTGTGAATCTCAACTGTCACCAACAGGCACCAACTCTATTTCAACCCTCCGATTTACAGCTCGCCCTTCCGGAGTAGTATTTGGCAGCAGAGGATTTTTCTCTCCCATGCCAATGGTCTTTATTTTTTCAGGATCAATCCCTTTACCAACAAGGTAGTTTCGAACGATTTGTGTCCGCGTTTTAGATAGGCTCTTGTTGTACTTGGTTGAACCCACATTGTCTGTGTATCCGCGGATAACAATTTCATAGTCCGGACTGAGCGCGGCGATGGTGGCAAGCCTGTCAAGTTCTTCATATGCTTCAGTAGCAATGTTTGACGTCCGGTAATCAAAATAGATAATTGGTTTGTAATGCGTAAAAGAAAACGTTTGTTCAGCCTGGTCATTGTACTCTGGGTCACGAACGCCAGCTTGCTCCTTTTCAGCAGTTGTGCTCAAATCGCTGGTTTCTGGTGTGTACTCTCTTTCCTCGACATGGATCTTTTTGATTATGTGCTCATTTCCGCGTAGGAGAACAACATGATTGGGCTTGATCTGCAAGACCCTTACATCCCCGATGAAATCCCCCTCATGAACAATCCTGTCATTGAGCACGGCTATACTGCGGTCACTGTTTTCGTCCCAAGCGATTGCACCCAAGTCTAAATCCGGCAGATCATCTGCAACCGACAAAGGTTCAGCTATAGGGTTTAGTTCGGTAGCCTGCGAGTCTGGATGCAACGGCGCCTCACCATATGCGACAACTGGCAATGTTCCTTCTTGCTCCACTACCACCCCATCTCCAGGCTCATATTCCCGGTTTTCCGCAAGTTGCGGTACTACGATCGGTTGCCTTATGAGGGTTCGCCGCTCCGCTGTCACCTGATTAATTTTTCCAGTCATTATCGGCAGGTATTTGCTACCCAAACCAAAATACCAGAGACCAAAAGAGACCCCGACAAACAAGGCCATTACCGTACCTGCGAAGGCAGTCCTCATTGACCAGTACTTGGGCCTGGCGGCAAATAAAGGCTGGTAAAGGGGGGCGTCAGCCACACGCCTCACTTGTCGCCTTCCCACCCCTTTTTTGCCTCTCCGGTATGCTTCGTTTAGAGCACGTTCGGAGAGCTGATTTATGAGTCTAGGTGTGCCATGCGACTTTTTCCATATGGTGTCCAAAGCTCCAGGGGAAAAGAGAGACTGGTTCGTGCAGCCGGCTTTTGCCAAGCGATGGCAGATATAGTCGATGGTATTGGCACGATCCATTTTGGCTAAGTGATATCGAAGACCTATTCTCTGGTTTAAGGACTGCAGCCGTGGCTGTTTGAGTGTGTCTAAAAGGAGAGGCTGCCCAGCCAAAATTATTTGCAGCAGATGGCCGTCGGCAACCTGCAAATTGGACAGGATGAGAATCTCATCTAAAATGGGGATACCAAGGCGATGAGCCTCATCCACAATAACGACTACTGGTTTTCCTTTGTTTTGTTGCCGCAAGAGGTAATCTTGAAGCTCCGCTCGATTACGCCTTCTTGATCCATCTCCAACGGGAATACCCAGTTCTTTATTGACCGATTCCAAGAATTCGCCTTCAGTGAGAAACGGGTAATTGAGATACGCTGATGGGTAGCCTTCGTGGTTATGGAGGTGGTAGCAAATGTTTGTTTTTCCGGTGCCGACCTCGCCAAGCAACAGCATGAGGCCGCACCGGTCATGAATACCCTGGCTCAAAGTAACTAAACCCTGCCGGTGGTCAGCTGAAAAATAGAAAAACAGTGGGTCAGGGGTATTCCCAAATGGCTTGCATTTCAGACCGAAGCGATCCCGGTACATGTCAAACCCCTTTCGGGAAAGTGTCTAAAGTAAACTAAAATGAGAGAAAATAACCAAAATTTTGTCTTGCCTTCCTTTCACCCCAATCCGCATTCCGAAATCCGAAATCCGAACTCCGAGCTATCCCACAAGGTGGCTCATCTCAAAAATGGGCAGAAGCACAGCCAGAACCACATAGCCCACAAAAAATGCAAGAACCAGGATCATCATCGGTCCCAGAAGTGAAGTCAAAGTGGTTACGCTACTTTCCACCTCACTGTCAAAAGTATCGGCGACCTTAAACAACATTCCTTCCAGATTACCACTCTGCTCCCCCACCGAAATCATCTGAATGACCACCGGCGGGAAAATTCCACCGCGGGCCAAAGGTGCCGTTATGCTGGCCCCTTCACTTATTTCCTGGCGCGCCTCCTCTATGGCTTGCCGCAGAATCACATTGTTTACCAGATTGCTCACTATTTCCATGGCGCTGAGCAGAGGCACGCCGTTGTTGAGCAAAGTTCCGAGGGTCCTGGTAATCCGCGCCATAGCCACTTTTTCCACGATGGGACCCACAATTGGCAATCGTAGCAAGAGCCGATGGTAACGACGGCGCCCTGCATCAGTCTTGACATAATAACGACCTGCCAAAAAGGCAATGATGAGGACAAGTACCAGTGCAGGCCAGTACTTATGAAAAAGCTCGCTCACTCCAATCAACACGGTGGTGGGCAGGGGTAGATCTTGCTTCATGTCCACGAAGATCTGGGTGACCTTGGGAATCACGAAGGCCAGCAGAAACACTACCACGCCCAAGCCAACAGTGAGCATCAAGATGGGATAGGCCAAGGTCGAGCGGACCTGTCTCTGCAAGGCCAACTGCTGCTCTCCGAAATCAGCCAGTCTCTCCACCACCAACTCCAGAGTACCTGAAGTTTCCCCGGCGTGGATCATGGCAGTGTAGACTGAGGGAAACACCTTCGGGTGTTCCCGGAAGGCAGCTGCCAAACTCATCCCTTCTTTGACCCGCTCCCGCACCTGGGAAAGCACCTTGCGCAAGGGAGCTCGCCTCACCTGCTCCAGCACCCCGCTGAGAGCAGAGACAAGAGGTAGTCCCGCCGACAGGAGAGTAGCCAATTGCCGCGTAGTGTTAACCAGTTCGGTTCTCCGCACCCGCTGCAGTGTGAACTGGAACTGGAACCGACTAGGTGTGTCGCTGGTCTCGCCCGCCTGAGTTTCTTCCAGATGTGAGGGATAGATGCCGTCCGTCCGCAGCTTTTGGCGGGCCGTTCGTGAGCTGTCCGCATCAATAATTCCCTTGCGGCTCTTCCCAGCGCTATCTATGGCTACATACTCAAAGACCGGCATCTGTTCACCAATCGCATAGCTTACGCTACGCGGCATTGGGTTAGAGGACCACTCGACCCTTTCGGGCCTCGCTCAAGGTTAGAGGGGAAAGAAATTTATCATGTCATATTTGTTGCCTCCAACCTAAAGCGAAGCGCTCCTCCAACATCCTCTCTGCTTAGTGCCTAGTGCTCCCCTTGGGAGCTAGAGCTGCGTCACCCTCAGCACTTCACTAATTGTGGTCCTTCCCTCCATTACCTTGTTGATTCCGTCTTCACGCAGGCTCGCCATTCCTTCGGCCCTGGCAGCCTTGTTGATCTGGTTAGCATCTGATGTCTTGAGAACCAGCCCCTTTATTGCTTCGCTCAACAGCAGAAATTCATAGATCCCGGTTCTTCCTCGGTAGCCTGTTTCCAGACATTTTTCACATCCATCTGCCCGAAAAATCGGCCCCGCCACCTCCCTACTCGAGCGCAATTCAGCCCATTGAGCCTCTTCCGGTTCATACGCTTCTTTGCAATGCGTGCAGAGAAGGCGCACTAACCGTTGGGCAATAATCGCCTGCACCGCTGTGGAAACCAAAAAGGGTTCGATCCCCATGTCAGTGAGCCTGGTAACGGCGCTTGCCGAATCGTTGGTGTGCAGAGTTGAAAATACCAGGTGTCCTGTTAGTGCTGCATGAATGGCGATGTCGGCAGTCTCCCGATCTCGGATCTCACCAACCAGGATTACGTCTGGATCCTGGCGAACCATGGAGCGCAGTCCGCTGGCAAAGGTAAGATTGATCTTGGGGTTCACCTGCATCTGGCCGATGCCGTCCAGCTGGTATTCGATTGGATCCTCAATGGTTAGAATGTTTTTGTCCGGAGAGTTTATAGAGCTAAGAGCTGCATACAGGCTTGTGGTCTTGCCGCTTCCCGTAGGTCCAGTCACCAGGATGATGCCATGAGAAAGATGAAGCAGCCTTTTCATCTCCGCCAGGGCCGCGGCTGTGAAACCAATCTCTTCCATGCTGAGAAGTTTGCCGCTTTTTTCCAGCAGCCTGAGCACAACTCGCTCGCCAAAAGCAGTGGGCAGACAAGAAACCCTTACGTCCACCAAGCGCTCGCCGTTCTCGGCAATGTCCAGCCGGGCCATTACTTTTATGCGCGAGACTATCGCCGCATGTAACCTTCGGGGCGGGCTCAGCACATTGTGTAGAACCCCGTCCAGACGGAAGCGCACTTGGAGGTGCTGCTGGTATGGTTCGATGTGGATGTCGCTGGCCTGGCTTTTAACCGCCTGGGAAAAAATGTGGTTCACCAGTTTGATAATGGGTGCCTCGCTGGTCTCGTCCAGCAAATCCTCGCCCACTTCCAACTCGGTGAACAAATGTTGGCTGTCTGCTTCCTCACCCAGGTCCTGCATGATCTGCTCGGTAGTGTCATTGGCTTGACCGTAGGTACGATTGATGGCCGAGAGGATCTCCCGAGCTGGCACCAGCACCGGTCTGATCTCGTTTTGGCCGAAGAGGATGCGGAGATCGTCCAGAACCTCGAGGTCCAGGGGATCATTCACCGCGATCCGTAAAATGCCATCCTCGGACTGGAAAGGAAAAATCTCGTGCTTTTTCAGGTACTGGATTGGCAGTTGTTCCACCAGATCAAAACGGAGTTCCTTATCTTCAATACTCTCCATCACCTCCAAGTCCAGTTGGAGGGCGAGAGCATTCAGGAGCTCTTGCTCGGTAATCTTTTTTTGCTGAACAAGAACCTGCCCCAGTCTTTCGCCGTTTTCCGCCTGAGCGTCTAACCCTTCCTCTAAGGCCTCAGGACTGAGCCAGCCTTGTTCAACGAGTACATCGCCTAGTCTGGGTAGAACGTTCATAATCTGCTGCTCTTGGGTGGCCCCTGGCCACCGCGTCAGTACTCACCTAGTTCTTAGTGCCTAGTGTTTAGTCCCTAGTTCTTACTGCTTACTTTTTTTTCTGGCTGCCTTCCGCCTCTCCCGAGCCTGCTTGCCCTGAGCCTGTCGAAGGGGTCGCAGGGCCGCGTGCTGCTGAAGGCTCCTCTGGTTGAACATCCTGCTCCGTCGCGCCCCTTGTAAGCTCATCCATGTAACTGGCCTTTTGCCGGTAAATCTCTTCGGCCTCCTCGGGGGTTGCCACGATATATGGGGTAAGGAAAATGAGCAAATTGGTGCGCTCAGTCGTTCGTTTCTCAAACTTGAACAGCCAGCCCAATAGAGGAATATCACCAAGGCAGGGCACCTTCGTAACCGAGACATCTACGTCGTCTCCCACCAGTCCTGCGATCACCACCGTCTGGCCATCACGCACCTGCACGTTGGTCTCGGCAGTTCGTTTGCGCGTGGTCGGCGCCAGCACAACTTGAGTGGCACTAACTTGGCTCGTCTCGCTGACGACAGTACTTTTCTCTTGGTAGATTTTGAGCTTGACAAAACGTTTTTCATTAATCTGCGGCGTGATCTTGAGAGTAGTACCCACATCCCTGTATTCAAGACTTTGAATGGCCCGGTCGGTGGTAGACGTCCCCTCATCCACCCTGGTGGAAAAGGGGATATTTTCCGCCACCACAACGCTGGCCTCTTCATTGTCCAAAGTCATAAGCTGGGGGGTGGCAATAATATTGAAGTTGTTGTCCGTCTGGGCAGCAGTTATGAGGGCCGCCAAATTGCTAAAAGTGATACCCCCTATGGTAGCGGGAAATGACACCACTCCCGCAGTGAGACCACTTGGAATGGCCAGCCTCCCGGCTTGATCCAAAACAGACGTGCCACTAGTTCTGGATCCTCCAAAAACCACCCCATCATCGGCACCAAGAGGCAAACCCGTTTCGTCGGCCAAGGTCCAGTCGATCCCTAGCGACATTGTTAGGGTGGCCCTGACCTCCATGATAAGCGCCTCAACGTAAACCTGCTTCCTGGGGATGTCCAGCTTGAGAATAATGGGCGCCAGCACCTGAAATTCTTCTGGTCTGGCTGTGATCACCAGACTATTGGTGGCCTTGTCTGCGACTATCTTCACTTCGGTTGAAAGAACAGGCTGCTTCCCTTTGGGGCCCGCCTTGGCGGGCAACCCGGTGAGCACCTTGGCCAATTCTTCCGCCTGAGCGTTTGCCAGGTAGACAACCTGGATGTTCCCGGCCCCCTTGGG
>CAMYLW010000100.1 GCA_947259475.1 Thermodesulfobacteriota bacterium | reverse complement strand
AGGCAGGTTGGTAAATTAGAAAAATAGAGAATTAGAAAATTAGTCAAACAGATGAATTGTTTACCGCTTACTGCGCGAAGCGTCCTGAGCCTGTCGAAGGGCTCACTGCTTACCGCGTGTATTGTTGCTGATACTTATAGGGCGGGAACTTTTTTGCTATATCCGGGATGCCTGCAAATATTAAGTGCAGGTCGAGAAACAATTATCATTTTGCCTGATGAAAGTAGAGGATGGAGAGGGCTATACGTAGGGGCTGGGTTGAGGGGATAGCCTGATTTCTATTTGAATCGTTCTTCTCTCCAGGGATCTGCAGAGTTGCTGTAGCCTCCTCGTTCCCAGTAGCCTGGCTCATCTCGTGTGGTGAATTTGACCCCCTCCAGCCACTTGGCACTCTTGTAAAAATAGCGGTCGGGAACCAAGGCACGCACCGGCGCTCCATGCGGGCGAGGCAGTTCTTTGCCAAAAAAACTGTGAGCCAGGATTACGTTTTTCTTACGGGCCTCACTGATTGGAATGTTGGTGGTATAGCCTGAGGCTGCCTCAAAAATGACGAAACGGGCGTTTTCTTTGACCTTGACCAGATCCATAATCGTTGTCAGACGAACACCACCCCACTGAGAATCAAGCAGGGTCCAACCGGTGACACAATGCACATCGCAGGTAAGGTCCACCTGGGATAGATTGAGAAGTTCCTGAAAATTCAAGGTGGTCGGTCTTCCCACCTCGCCATGAATCTGGAGTCTCCAGTTCTTGCTATCGGCAGTTCCTTGAACGCCACCCATATCAATAATCTTTTTTACTGCCTGCTGGCTTGGGGGAAGACGTGGTCTACCATCAGGCCTCATCTCTGCCGCCAGGGCGAGATTTTCCAGATCCATTAGCTTCACGAATATCCCCGGCAGGCCGATACTTACAACCGATCCGCCGGCTTTGGCCAAAAACGTGCGTCTGGACAGTTTTTTGGAATCGATCATATTTACCCTCCCAGTCCACCAATTATAACCGATGGAGATGCCCTGTTCTAGGTACTGAGGTAGAATGAAACATCCGGGTTAGGGAATTAGATTCAAAAAAGTAGGAAATGTGAATGGAAGGTGACTACTCGGCTTTTTTCTCTTCCTCCATAACATCGTCGTCACCGCCCAATCCGTACTTGGCCAGACGGTAGCGAAAGGAGCGAAAGCTAATGCCGAGCAGTTCAGCGGCCTTTTGTTTTGCCCCCCGTGTCCTCTCAAGGGCCTGCTCGAGAAGGTCCTTTTCCAGTTGGCCGAGGACATTATCCAGATCGATTCCCTCCTGGGGCATTGTAAGCGACACAGACTCAGTTTTGGATTGGACCTGGGTCTGCTTGAAACTGGAAAGAGTTAGACTGTCGGGGAGGACTATGTTAGAGGCTTCCAAGGCGACACTTCGTTCAATGATGTTTTCCAGCTCTCTAATATTACCGGGAAAGTTATAGCTCTTGAGAAGATCCAAGGCGTAGGCAGAAATTTTCCTGATGTCCTTTCCCATTTGATCGCTGTACTTTTCCAGAAAATGCTGAGCTAGCAGGGGAATCTCATCAGGGCGTTCCCTTAGTGGCGGCATGTGAATGTTTATTACGTTGAGCCTATAGTAAAGATCTTCGCGGAACATTCCGTCCATCACTTCGCGTTCAAGCTCGCGGTTGGTGGCGCTAATGATGCGAACATCTACACTGATCTCCTCACTGCCACCCACCATTTTGAAGGTTTTTTCCTGAACGGCCCTCAGAAGCTTGACCTGGACAGGAGGAGGAAGCTCTGCCATTTCATCAAGAAAGAGGGTTCCCTGATGGGCTGCTTCAAAAAGGCCACTGCGAGTTGCGGTGGCCCCGGTAAAAGAGCCTTTTTTGTGTCCAAAAAGCTCACTTTCTATTAGGGTTTCGGGCACACTGCCGCAATTGACCACCACAAAAGGATTGTCTTTCCGAGGACTCTCACGGTGTATGGCTTTGGCTATCAGCTCTTTACCGGTTCCTGACTCTCCGGTAATGAGGACGTTGCTGGCGGCGGCGGCAACGCGAGGAATGAGTTCAAGGATCTTTCTTAATTCAGGGCTTTCACCAACAATACCGTGGTAGTGAGTAGCACTAGCCGTATCTGCTGCTGCCTTTTCCTGGGACTCGTGTGATTGGGCGGTGGCCAGGGCGTCCTGGATAACAGTTTTAATTTCCTTTACCTTAAAAGGTTTGGGCAAATAGTCGTAGGCTCCCCACTTCATGGCTTCAACGGCAGTGGCGGTGCTGGCGTAAGCAGAGATCATTATCACCACCGTATTCGGATGGAGTTCCTTACATTTTTTCAACACCTGGAGACCGTCCGTCTCCTTCATCCGAATATCGGTGATAACCAGGTCAAAGTCTTCTTTCTTCAGAATATTTATGGCCTCGCCACCTCCGGCCGCGGTGGCCACCTGGTAGCCTTCTTTATGGAGCATGATTTCTAGAAATTCTCTCATGCTGTGTTCGTCGTCAACTACAAGGATGCTGGCCATTCGGGTTCAGTCTCCTGCTATAGCGCTGCAATCTCGGATATAAAATTGAGCTTGGCGTATGGATGCGAGATGTAAACTGAAATCTCACATCACATATCACTTATCGCCCATTGACGTTGGGGTTGCACATTATTGGAGCCTTAGGATCTGGTCCTCAGTGCCCCTGGTATTCCTTGCAAGAATAGTACCTAACCGCTTGTGTTTTCCTCTGTGAATATGACCTTGCCATCCCGAAAAACCATCACCGTTTTTCCTCTGAGCTGCCAGCCATGAAAAGGCGAGTTCCTGCTTTTGGAGCGAGACTGGTTGACGTCGACGGTGAACTCCCGGTTCGGATCAATGAGGGTGACATCGGCCGGAAGCCCAGGAGTCAGTCGTCCCAGGTCGACTCCAATAATGCGGGCGGGATTGCTGGTCAATTTTTCTATTGCTTCCAGCGGGCTGAGCAATCCCTGATCAACGAGGCGCAGTGTCAGAGGGAAGGCGGTCTCGAGACCGATCATGCCAAAGGCGGCGTAGTCAAACTCCACGTCTTTCTCTATGGTGCTGTGGGGGGCATGGTCGGTGGCGATGGCATCAATAGTACCGTCGGCAAGACCTTGTTGAATCGCGGTTAGATCAAAGGAGGAGCGGATTGGTGGGTTAACTTTGAGATTGGTGTCAAAATTCTCGAGGGCCTCATCAGTGAGAGTGAAATGATGTGGCGTAGCTTCGGCGGTAACCTGTACTCCCTTCGCCTTGAATTGCCTTACCAGCTCTACTGCTCCAGCACTAGACACGTGAGCTATGTGCAAACGGCCGCCTGTGAGTTCTGCCAGACTGCAATCACGAAAAACCATGACGTCCTCGGCAGCGCTGGGGATTTCCCTCAAGCCCAAACGGGTGGAGACCACCCCTTCGTGCATTACCCCATCGCCGGCAAGGTCACGATCTTCGGCATGGCTGATAACCGGCAGGTTAAACACCTGGGCGTATTCCAGGGCCCTCCGCATGAGCTGGCTGTTCATAACCGCTATGCCGTCGTCGCTGACCGCTACAACTCCCGCTTCTTTGAGCTCAGCGTACTCGGCCAGCATTTCGCCTTTTTGACCCTGACTGATGGCTCCCACAGGAAAGACTCGCACGAGGTCAGCTTCGGCTGCACGACGAAGGATAAGGTCTGTAACCGCGGCATTATCATTTGCCGGTTTGGTGTTGGGCATGCAACAGATAGAGGTGAAACCGCCGGCAGCTGCGGCCTGACTTCCGCTTAGGACAGTCTCCTTGTATTCCTCGCCCGGTTCCCGCAGATGGGTATGCAGATCAATGAGTCCCGGTACCACCCAAAGACCATCTGCATCAATGACCTCCACGGAGTCTAATTTCTTGTCCAGTGCACCCGGAGGACCTAGGTCATTGATTTTGTCTCCTTCAATGAGGAGGTCGTGCATGTCGTCCAAACCGCTTGCTGGGTCAAGGACTCTGCCGCCACGGATGAGCTTACTCATCTTTTTCACCTCCTATGAGTAAATAGAGCAGAGCCATGCGCACGGCGACGCCGTTGTTTACTTGGTCCAGGATCACGGAATAGGGTCCGTCGGCCACAGCAGGGCTGATTTCTACGCCGCGGTTGATTGGGCCGGGATGCATGATAAGCACATCCGGTTTAGCCTGGGACAGTTTTTCTTCATTTAAGCCAAAAACACGAGCATACTCTCTGAGGCTGGGTAGGAGCATTTGACCTTGCCGCTCCAGCTGTATCCGGAGCATCATGATCACATCCGCTTTGGGGATGACATCTTCGGGACGGTAGAAAACTTCAACCCCGAGCTTGTCCAGATCGTGTGGAATCATGGTGGTCGGGCCAGCCACCAGGACTCGAGCTCCCATTTTGGTGAGGGCCCAGATATTGGAGCGTGCCACTCGGCTGTGAGCAATGTCTCCGATGATGGCAACGGTTTGCCCGGATATGGTGCCTTTTTTGTCTTTGATAGTGAGAAGGTCGAGCAAGGCCTGGGTGGGATGTTCGTGCATGCCGTCACCGGCGTTGATCACCGAAGCCTGCACGTGTCTGGCCAGCAGGTGGGGAGCACCGGCAGCGGAGTGACGAAGCACGATAACGTCCGGGTTCATGGCCTCTAGATTTCTTGCGGTGTCCAGCAAGGTCTCACCTTTTACAATGCTGCTGGTTGAGGCAGATATGTTAAAGGTGTCGGCGCTCAGCCGCTTCGCCGCAATCTCAAAAGAGGTTCGAGTTCTGGTGCTGGGCTCATAGAATAAATGGACTACAGTCCTGCCCCGCAAGGTGGGGACCTTCTTTATGGGTCTAGTGGAGATTTCCTTGAAAGTCTCAGACGTCTCAAGGATCAGGTTGATTTCCTCAGGCTCTAGTTGTTTGATACCGAGTAAATCTTTCTTGCGGAACTGCATAGATCGCTTCCCCGATGGTAGGGCGGCACCAATGTTCAACAGACTAAATTATCCCATTTGGTCCCCCTTTGCAAGACCAATTCGCATGGGGCGTAGCGCAAAGCGCATCATAGCGAGAAAAGCTAGAAAGGCTAGACAAGCGAGAAAAGTAAGAACAGTTGTTAAGCCAGCTCCCTTTCTCGCTTAACAGCTTGCCAGTACGTTGGTAGTCTGTACTGAACCTCTGTTTGTTAGAAAGACTCTTTTGGCAGTCGTAACGAATAGACCAGTCAACGAATGGTGTAGGAGCAAGCTCCCGCTTGCGATACCGGGGTTTGGAAGAACCATTCCGATCGCAACCAGGAGGTTGCTCCTCCTGGACTCTGTGCGAATGTAAGCAGAGAAAAACTAATTAAATCAAATAGATAATGTGGATCATAGACTACTGACCACGGACCCCAAAAAGGGATTTGACTTCCTCTAAGGGCTCCTTTATTATTATGGACCCCGCAGGCGAAGAAGCTTCCTTTTGGGCAGTCAAGTTACACTTGGGCCTGTCTTTTCTACATGTTAGAATTAATCTAAGAGAAACGGAGCCAAACAAGGCAAGGAGACACCATGGCCCCCCAACAAAGCACAAACGGTCCAGTACTCACGGAAAACGCTTTGGTAGTATTGAAGAAGCGTTACCTGAGAAAGAATGAGTACGACGAGGTCACAGAAACTCCGGCGGACATGTTCCGTCGGGTCGCCAACGCCGTGGCGCAGGCCGAGCTGATCTACGATCCGCAGGCCGATGTGGATGAAGTTGCGGCGCGCTTCTACGATCTGATGACCCGACTGGAGTTGGTACCAAACTCACCTATCCTGATGAATGCGGGCAGGGAGTTGGGACAGCTCTCTGCATGTTTTGTTCTACCGGTGGAGGACTCCATAGAGAGCATTTTCGAGGCCATCAAGCATACTGCCATGATTCACAAAAGCGGGGGTGGCACCGGGTTCTCTTTTTCTCGTGTGCGGCCAGAAAACGACAAAGTGCTCTCCACGCAAGGAGTGTCCAGTGGTCCCATCAGCTTTATGACAGTTTTCGATGTGGCCACCGAGACCATCAAGCAAGGTGGTACGCGGCGTGGCGCCAATATGGGAATTCTCCGGGTGGATCACCCCGATGCAGAGGCGTTCATCACGGCCAAGACCGAAAACGACAAGATGAATAACTTTAATCTCTCAGTGGCGCTCACCGACAAATTCATGCAGGCGATGGAGGAGGGTGGGGAATACGAACTCGTCAACCCCCGCACGGGCGAAAGAGCCCAGAGGTTGGCAGCCGGGGAGGTTTTCGAGAAGATCGTTGATTGTGCCTGGAGAAACGGCGAGCCGGGGGTCATTTTTCTTG
>CAMYLW010000099.1 GCA_947259475.1 Thermodesulfobacteriota bacterium | reverse complement strand
AGACATTTGGAGTACCCGGTGGTGGTCAAGCCAAGAGTGGGGTCTGGCAGTGCAGGCGTGCAATACGTCACGGAACCAGCCCAACTGCAAGCTGCTCTGGAGCAAGTGTTTCGTTCCGGGCAATCGCCACTGGTGCAGGAGAGATTGCCTGCTGAGGGTACGGGAATTGGCGCCAGTTTCCTACTGGACCACAATCATCAGGTGCGCGCCAGTTTTATTCATCGCCGCCTCCGCGAGTATCCGGTCCATGGCGGTCCCAGCACTCTGCGCCAAAGCATTATCCACGAGCAATCTAGACGTGATGGCGCCAGACTACTGGAGAGCCTACGCTTGGTGGGTGTGGGCATGGTTGAATTCAAAATCGATAGCCGTGATGGTACAGCCAAGCTCCTAGAGGTCAACCCACGCTTCTGGGGATCGCTGGCTCTGGCCATCAATACAGGAGTGAATTTCCCCTACCTTCTCACCCTCTTGGCCCTGGGGCTAGATTTTCCGGCTGTGCACACCTATAGGTTGGGACATCTTTGCCGCTGGCTCTTGCCAGGGGATATTCTCCATTTTCTGCAAAACCCCAACAGGTGGCGGTTGAAACCGAGTTTCTTTGAATTTCGCCGAGCCAATATGAGTTACGACATCATTGACAGGGACGATCCCCTTCCCATCCTGGGGAGCTTTCTGGCCTTACTCCCGTTCTACGGCAGCAAAGACTTTGCCCATGTGCGTACGAGAAGATGAACACGAACTAATAAAGTCATTGAAAAATACTTGCAGTTAAGCTAAATAGTTAAGACTTCCGACCTTCACTGGAGGCTCGACACTGGTGTTTAATTAATGGGAGATTCGGTTGTATGGCTGCAGCAGCATCTTCACGAGCACAGCCTCCTTTACTTCATAGCTCTCTACACTGTAGGGGGACGGCCCGTAGCGATTCTAACCGCCAGCTTGTTTAGACTTAATCTTTTTCTCTTCTTTCCCCTTGTTGTTTTTATGGACACCGTACAGGTGCCTTGCTTTTATTATCTGTACGAACACACATTTACCAGTGCACGGTTGCAACGGCTCAGTGGGTATTTTCAAAGCAAAGGGAAGGTGGCAAAAGAGCGACGCTTTTTCCAGAGGCTGCAAGCTTATGGTCATGTGGGAGTACTACTGCTCACCATGCTACCGATGAAGGGAGGTGGCATGTGGAGTGGAGTGTTTCTGGCCCACATTATTGGTGTGCCCAAGAAAAAAAGCTATACCCTGTTGATGAGCGGAAGTATATTGGGCAGTCTCATGTTTGTGGGTGTGGGTGATGGCCTCCTGCGGTTCTGGCACCTGATGGCGTGAGCTGAATAAGACGTTTGAGGTGCGAGACTTCTCTATACTCAGGTGTATTCCTGATAATTGTTACCGGGATTTCCGGCAGTGGTGGAGTCTCGTGGCGGCGGAATACATTAATACATGGAACTCGGGTCCCGCTTGGCAAGAGCGAATTTCAGTGCTAAACTCTCGTTGCCCTCAGTATACTAATGAAATCTGGATGAGAATCCGACAGTGAAGTTCTGCAGTTTTGGAGGGGAACCTTGAAGACAAATAGCCATCGGCTGGAAGTTTACGCCATTAACATGTTACTGGCTTCTCTGGCCCATATTACCAACGACAAACTATTCAAGCTCACCTATCAAACCATAGCGAGACTTGCCGAGAAGCTTGGCAAGAGGGACTACTACGTTCACCGGATTCGCTGGATCCGAGACCTGTTTGAACAGGGACACCCCACTCTGGAAATTACCAAGAAAATCCTTCGCAATCTCAATCCTCACCACCGCAAGACCAGCATCCAGAGCTACGTCATCAACCAGCTCTTGGTGGGAACCAATAAACGCAAAGCCTTTGCAGAAACGCCTGGCGGCTACTATCCGCCAGGATTCCTGGTTATCAGCCCGACCATGCGTTGCAACCTCAAGTGTTTCGGCTGTTATGCTGGCAGTTACCAACAGGCTGAGGAATTGAGTTTCCAGACCTTAGACCGGATCCTCAACGAGGCCAAAGAGATGGGCATCTATTTCATCACTGTTTCCGGTGGTGAACCCTTCTTTTATGAGCACATATTCGATGTCTTTGAAAAACACAATGATATGTCCTTCCTGGTCTACACTCACGGGGGCCTCATTGATGAGAGAGTGGCGCAAAAGATTATCTCGGTAGGTAATGTCGTTCCTTCCATAAGCATTGAAGGCTTCAGGGAGACAACGGATCTGAGGCGGGGAAAAGGCCACTTTGACCGGGTCATGGCGGCCATGGACATGCTTCGTGATGCCGGCGTGCTCTTCGGCTACTCCGCCACCCAAACCAGGAAAAACCACGATACCATTACCAGCGACGAATTTGTGGATTTTATGATCGAGAAAGGCTGTCTTCTCGGCTGCTACTTCATGTATGTCCCGGTGGGAAGGGACCCCAAGACCGAACTGATGCCCACTCCGCAGCAAAGAGATTATCTCAGGGAGTCCCTGGGTCGTTGGCGCAACAGCAAAGCAATACTATTCATAGATTTTTGGAACGATGGCCCGGTGGTGCATGGCTGCATGTCAGGCGCCCGCAAGTATGCTCACATAAATTCTAAGGGCGATGTGGAGCCCTGTGTTTTCTGCCATTTTGCCACTCACAATATCCACGAATACTCATTAAAGGAAGCTCTTAACTCGCCATTGTTCCAGGCGATAAAAGCCAAGATACCATATGATGAGAACTTGTATCGCACCTGCATGTTAGTTGATCATCCCGAAGTGGGACGCGAGATGGCACTAAACCATGGAGCTTACTTCACCCACGAGGGAGCGGACTGCATCTTTACCAATCTGGCTGACGAAATCGATGAGTTCGCTGAATCTTACAAGTCTTTTGCTGACCCAGCCTGGCAAAAGCACCCCCAGTCTAAGCACTCGCAAGGAGAGTAGACATGAGGCCACACCAGCGGGCAAGGGCAAGCTGTGCCATCTTCATCTTTGCCCTCCTTTTGTGGACTACCTTTCAAACACCGGTGCCCGCTGCTGCTCGTTCCCGGATTGCCGTGGTGGATCTTGAAGCTCAAGGAGAGAAGGCCAAGTCTCAGGAACTTGGTAAGGTTGCCGCCCAATGGCTCACCACTGCTTTCGTAAACCAGGGCCGTTTCGACGTCATTGAGCGGCAAGCTCTGCAAAAGGTCATCGAAGAGCAACAATTGGGAATGGCCGGGGTCATTGACGTGAATACCGCAGCCCAATTGGGGCGGGTGTTGGGGGCCACCTATATGGTCACCGGCGCAGTTACCAGTCACCGACAAGGGCTAGATCTCAACGTCAAGATTATTGAGACGGAAAGTGCCGCCATCAAGGTGGCTGACCGGCTGGCGGCCGGAAGCGTTGGGGCCTTGTCCAAGAGAATTGGCCCATTCGTGGCCCAGTTGGTGAGCAAGTTCCCCTTGCGGGGATTCATCATCCACCAGAAGGGCAACACTTTCATCCTCGATGTGGGAAAATCTGCCGGGACACGAGTGGGTATGCAATTTGAGGTATACCGGGAAGGCGAGATCTTCAAACACCCGGTATCGGGTGAGATTCTGGGAATTGAAAAGATCCCCACGGGTAAACTTCAGGTTACTGAGATTCAGGAAAAGTTGGCTTTTGCCAGAGTGGTCGAACAGAAAACCGACGAGACCGTATCGGTGGGCCACAATATAGTTTCTATTGGAGCTGACAAGTCCAGGACAAGCGGTCCCCTTATCGGCGTTCCCTCTGCGGTGGGCACGAGCAGCGCCCTCCGTTTTGCCCAAGCCTGGGGCATGGTTGGCACGGGCACGGGAGATTTTCAAAAGCCCTACGGGATAGCGGCCGATGGTGCTGGCAATGTTTACGTGGCGGACACCTATAACAGCCGGATTCAGGTATTTGACAGTAGCGGTACCTTCATTAAAAGTTGGGGACAGAAAGGAACTGGTTCCGGTAGTATGACGCTACCGTTCGATGTGGCTGTCGACGGTGAGGGCAATGTTTACGTAGCCGATACCTATAACAGTCGAGTCCAGAAATTCGACGTCAACGGTGTTTTCCTGGGCCAGTGGGGCCAGAAAGGGAAGGGAAGTAGCGATTTTTATTTCTTGAGTGGAATTGCTGTGGGCCCGGACGGAGCCGTTTACACTGTTGACGCCAAAATGAACCGGGTTCAAGTGTTTGACAACCAGGGAAGGTTCTTGCGCTCCTGGGGCCGTAAAGGCAAAGGCAGTGGCGATTTTGTTAAACCTATGGGGCTGACTGTGGATGAAAGCGGCAATGTTTACGTAGCCGATAGCAAAATGCGAAGAGTGCAGAAGTTCGATTCCCAAGGTCGCTTTCTCGCCGCCTTCACAGACAGGCTGCTGTATCCCGCCGATGTTGCCATTGACCCATACACTGGAAATTTGTTGATACTGGATGCCGCCAGCCACCTGATCTGGGAAATGAGTCCAACCGGACAGAATCTCAGATCTTACGGAGGACCCGGGAGAAGTTCCGGACAGTTCGTCGAACCTTATGGACTCAGTGTAGACGGAGCCGGCAATGTCTTTGTGGCTGATACCGGCAACTCACGGGTTCAGAGATTTTCCCGCTAATAACGTCAACCGGGTAAGATCTCCCGGTTCCCATTCAGCAACTACCTATCGCTTTCTACTAGCCCGGAGATTTCAGATCTTCAATCTAAAATCTGCAATCTAAAATGTCTCGCTCTTTCTTCACCGCTTTAGCAGATCGCATCAGCCAAAGCCATCGGCTGATTCTGCTGATAGCCGTCCTTCTCACCGCTATAGCAATCATACTCATCACCCAGCTTAGAATGGATTCTAGTCTGGACTCTCTCATGCCTTCCAAGGACAGTCATGCCAGAAAACTGCTGGCTGATCTGCTGGACGCGGGTCCCCAAGACGTCCTGGTAGTGGTTGTCAGCCTCCCTGAACCTGGAAATTTGGAAAGTGGCAAACAGGTAGTCGATGCTTTCATTCAAGAAATGGTTTCTTTCCCGCAGATAGGGCACCTGGAAGCCAAGGTAACCACCCAGCAAAAGAGATTCTTCTCCGAAGTGTTGCTGCCACACGCCGGTCTGTTCCTCTCAGAACAAGAGCGGATGGATCTCCTTGACCGGTTGAGTGATGATTCCATTCACCGTCAGGTGCGAGAGAACAAGAGGCTTTTGCTGATGCCGATGCAGGGTGCGGTTCAGGAAATGATTCTCAGAGATCCCCTGGGTTTGCGCCACCTATGGCTTTCCCGTTGGTTCTCCCAACGTTCCTTCGCTGGCCTTGACCTGGAGGATGGTTATCTGGTGGATAAGGACCGCCGCCATCTTCTGGTGTTCATCCGGCCTGAGGAATCAGCGCGAAACATCACCTATACCAAACAGCTCATGGCCGCTGCTTCGACTGCAGCTGAAACCGCCATTCGCAACTGGCGAGACTCCCATCCTGGTATGGCTGCTGCCCCTGTCGTTACCTTTGCCGGTGGATATCCCATTGCCCTTGAAGACGAGGCCCTCACCCGCAAGGATCTACAAAGTAGCTTTATCATTTCACTCATCGGAGTCAATCTGCTCTTTTTTCTTGTTTTTCGGCAATTACGTATTCTCTTCATCATGCTCCTGCCCTTGGCCATGGCTTTAATCTGGACCTTCGGGGTTTTGCAGCTCATCTTCGGCCACGTCAATATCCTCACCGGCGCCTTTGCCGCTGTCCTCCTGGGGCTTGGTATTGACTTCGGCATCCACCTCCTCAACATGTACCTCGAGGTAGGGCAGAGTGAGGAACAGAGCAGCGGCTTGCCTCCAGCCCTGGCTAAGAGTGGTAGAGCCATTCTCATGGGTGGACTGACTACTGCGGCAGCCTTTTTTGCTTTAGGGGCTTCCTCTTTCCGAGGATTTCAAGAACTGGGCATAATTACCGGCGTTGGCATTCTTGCCTGCCTGGCTGCCATGCTGGTGGTACTCCCCGCCTTGCTTGCTTGGCAGGAAAGTCGTGGTCGGCCGATAGGCTCCTCACGACCTATTCCCAACTTCGGTCTTGACTCTCTGATTACACCTGTGGTGGCGCGTCCGCGCCTGGCGGTGGCAATCAGTATTATTTTCTTGATAGTTCTGAGCATTTCAGCTTTTGGTGTCTCATTTCAACAAGACCTCCGAGCCCTAAGGCCACAAAAGTCCGGTCACATGGCCGCAGAAAAACAGATCGAGGCCATTCTGGGTGGAGCCAGCGGGTATATTCTCCTGGTCATGGAGGGAGATAGCGATGCAACACTTCTGGATCGAGCCTGGCGGCT
>CAMYLW010000098.1 GCA_947259475.1 Thermodesulfobacteriota bacterium | reverse complement strand
ATATGTGGGATAAATCCACATTTACTTAGCGTCGCACATCCCATATTCTGCAATCACAAATCGCAATGACTTAGGTTTCAGTGTTCAGGTTTCAGCTTTTTTATTTTTCTTCCCTGACACCCGACACCTGAAACCTATAATTCCACAATCTACAATCTAAACTCTCCCATCCCACATTCCAAAAACTCAACTCGTTGAGATCCCTGGCTGTTCCAGCCAATAGGGATGAATCAGATCTTCATAGATGCTCATGGCAGCCTCAGCACCCTGGCCCACTGCGGTCACGATCTGCTTGTAGCCTCCCTCCACGTCTCCGGCGGAATAAATACCAGGTATGTTTGTGCGGTGCTGTTCATCACGCTTGATAAATCCATCGGCTGTAAGTTCCACACCAAGTTTCTGTGCCAGCCCCACGGCAGGCAGGTAGCCGATGGCGATAAAAACCCCGTCTATAGGTAAGGTCCTGCTTTCCTGGGTGACATTATCGTAGAGGAGAACCTCTCGGACTTTTTCCTCTCCCTGGATCTCTTTTACTTCGGTATTCCAGAGGACAGGAATGTTGGCGGAAGACAGATATTTGCTCAGATGTTCCTGAGAGCGTAAGGTGTCTCGACGGTGCACCAGGGTGACGTCCGCCCCAACATTGTGGAGATAGAGGGCCTCGGTAACGGCACTGTTGCCGCCTCCCACCATGATGACCTTTTTCCCTTTAAAGAGAGGTCCATCACAGGTGCTGCAATAGGTGACTCCGCGGCCGGAGAAGTGGGATTCTCCAGGAACTCCGAGGAGTTTGTGAGTTGCCCCGGTGGCCAGAAGAACAGCCTTGGTCTTGAAGCGCCTCCTGCTGGTAAGCACGGTGATCCCTTCTCCAGTTTCAATGTCCACCACCTCTTCTCCCTGGAAAATCGTTACATATTCCAGAGCATGGCTTACGAGCAGATCAACCAAGGCCTTGCCGCCCACCTGGGTGAAACCGGGGTAGTTTTCCACCAAGGGTGTTATTGCCACCTGGCCCCCGAGAGTATCGCGTTCCACCACCGCTGTGTTGAGCCCACTGCGAACCGCATAGATAGCCGCGGTGAGCCCGGCTGGTCCCCCTCCCACAATGACCAGATCATTTTCAACCAGCTCCGTGTCGATATCCGGAATAAATACGGTCTGCTCCTCCATCTTTTGCAAAGAGAGTATGAAGAGCTCTTCTGGCTGAGCTCCCTGGGCAATCAGAGTATCATTGGCAAAAGTTTGAGGAACACTGTGAGCAGAATAAAGGTCGGCGAGGTTGGGGTTGGCCTGGATGTCGACGATCTCCAAAGAAATCAATTCGGGTTTGGCGATGGCTGCTTTGAGAGCGCTGACCGCCTGCTGCGGGCAGTATGGGCAGGTGGGGCTGGAAAATACTTTCACCACCCGTGGGGAATCGATCTTCTCTATCATCTTGAGCGACTGTTCGCTGAGATTGCTACTCCGAAGTCCGATGAGGACCACTGCTTCAAGTAGGGTCCTCCCTTCTTCACCCATAGGGGCCCCGAGGAAGCGTATAGAATAACGCTCGGGATCAAAGAGAATGGTGGGAGAGATATCCACCTGCCATTTCTGGGCAAGTTCATGATCGAAGTCCATTTCGTGAAGTTCAATGTTTCTTCCCAGTCCAGCAAAGGCGCGAACAATTTCTTTGGCGGCCTGATTATAGATGTCGTTTTGGCCCTCTTTCGTAAAGAGATAGAGAGGGACGGGATGTGGTAATTGATCCAATACGGATCTCAGTTGGTGCTGAACCTCAGGGGGAATGGGGCTCTGCGAATGAGAATAAGGATTTTCTGAATTCGTCATGGCGCTTTCCTATTCGAAAAAAGGTGCTGCATTTTTTGCCAGTTTCCGGTGTTCGGCAACTGCAAGCAACTATAATATAAGACATTCTTACATAATTGCAAATTAGTAAGCTCCCGTGATCAGTGTCAAGAATCAATGAAGTCAAGTTCAGCGAACACGCTAGGCCCCGTTTGATACTCGCTGACGTAAGTCGAACAAGTGGAATTTTGGTTACATTACTCCGACAAAAAAACGAGCGTTCATGGGGTACTCCACTCCCGTATTAAGATAGGGTTAGCCATATTAGCCTTGCGACTGCCCATTGACAACAGTTGGATTCATACCTATTTTGCCAAATATATCATCTTACGAAGGAAGGGGGTGTAACTATGAGTGAGGATTTTGCATGTGTGGCATGCGGTGAGGTACATGAGAAGGACGACATCTTAGCTCCCCACGAGTGTAGAGTCTGCCGGCGAATGCATTGCGATGGCTGCATCGATGAGCACGGTCTGTGTGTAGAGTGCACTGATTAATTGAACGAGTGTGCACGAGCAACCGAGTTTCACTTGAGAATGACGCCCTCTTGAGCCCGGTGAATGAAGTGACCACGAACCGCTGGACGGTTTAACTTCTCGGTTTCAAGGTGGAGGCACTGAGTTTTATGCCGTCGCGTCAATAGGACAACCACTGCACACCTAGCACAGCTAACGTGCTCCAGCGAGCTCGCGGCCGTTAGAACCCAGCCCAAAAACTGTTGTTTTGCTCGTTCTCTCCGTGATATAAAAACTTCTCCTCTATCAACGGAATACCAAAGAACGAGACGAAGAAAAACGTGAAGACAGGTTTTTTCAAGGTAAAAACCCGCGAACAGGTGTGGGGTGAGTTCCAACGATTCCCTCTCCTCGACACTGAAGAGATTCCTCTGGCTCAGGGGTTGAACCGAGTGCTGGCGGAACCCATTGTCAGCAAAGAGGACCTACCACCTTTCATCCGCTCTACTGTTGACGGCTATGCGGTCAGAGCTCAGGATACCTTTGGCGCCTCAGAGAGTTTACCTTCCCTCCTAGAGATTGTGGGTGAGGTGGTCATGGGAGAGATCCCGGCACTCGAGATGAGCAACGGCAAGGCGGCCAGGATTCCCACTGGAGGCATGCTTCCTGCAGGCGCGGACAGTGTGGTCATGGTGGAATACACCGAAGAGCTGGACCAGCGGAGCGTGGCTATCAGCCGCAGTGTGGCCCCGCTGGAAAACGTGATCCGACCCGGTGATGACTTTAGTGCCGGTCAGGTGGCATTGCAGGCAGGGAGGCGACTCAGAGCGCAGGAAATTGGTCTGCTGGCCGGGCTGGGTCAAGAAAAGATAACAGTAAGGCGGCAACCGAAAGCGGCAATCATCAGCACCGGCGACGAGATCGTCCCCGTTGAACAAGACCCCCGGCCAGGAGAACTGCGAGACATCAATTCCCACAGTCTGGCAGCCATGGTAAGAGAGTGTGGGGGAGTGCCGCTGCTGTTAGGTTTAGCTCCCGATCAGTTCTCAGAACTGCGGACCAAATGTCAACAGGCACTTGATGGCGCAGATATCTGCCTTATCTCGGGCGGATCTTCGGTGGGCAGCCGCGATTTAACTCTGGACGTCTTAACCTCGCTCAACCACAGTGAGGTTCTGGTTCATGGAGTGGCGATAAGCCCCGGCAAGCCCACTATCCTGGTTAAAACAGGTGAAAAAGGCTTTTGGGGTCTTCCCGGTCATGTGGCTTCGGCAATGGTGGTTTTCCAAGTGCTGGTGCGTCCCTTCATGTCTTACCTTAGCGGAACCGCATTATCCCTGGGGGAAGGGAGGCCGATCCAGGCTCAACTGAGTCGAAACGTGGCCTCAAAACAAGGAAGGGAAGACTTTGTCCGGGTGAGGCTGCGGCAAGAAGACAGCGGTCTCACAGCTGACCCCATTTTTGGTGAATCCGCTTTGATTTCCACCTTGGTACACGCTGATGGCCTTATTTGTATCCATCGACATGCCGAAGGACTTTATGCAGGAGAGACAGTTGAGGTGATAAGAATTTAAGATTGTTGATTGCAGATTGAAACATGAAAATTACAAATCACAAAACCCAAATAACAAACAAATAACAATGACCGAAATTCAAAATTACAAACCTCCATATCATCTTAAAAAAAGAGAAGCCCAAATATGTTTGGATCATTGATTATTGGGATTTTAGATTTTGGAGTATCTTAGGCACTTGTTATGTCTCGCCGAATCTATTTAAAAATGAAGTCCCTGGAAGAGGCGCGAGAGATCTTCCTGGGATATTGGAATGTGGATGGCATGCTTTCGGGGGAGACTGTACCAAGTTTTGACTCTGTCGGTCGGGTAACTGCGGCCCCCGTTTTTGCACGCTTTTCAGCCCCAACTTTTCATTCGGCGGCCATGGATGGCATTTCGGTCCAAGCTGAACGTACCTTTGGCGCCACCCAGGAAAGTCCAATGCAACTGGAACTGGGAACTGATGCCAACTGGATTAATACAGGCCAGCCCATGCCTGCTGACGCCGATGCAGTCATCATGGTGGAGAATATCCACCAGCTTGATGAGCAGAAGGTGGAGATCCAGGCTGCTGCTTACCCCTGGCAGCACGTGCGCAAAGTTGGCGAAGACATTGTGGCCACAGAACTCCTGCTGCCTCAAAACCATCTGCTTACTGCTTATGACTTAGGGGCCCTTTTGGCAGCGGGCATTCTGGAGCTGAAGGTGAAGCGGCAGCCCCAGGTGCTGATCATCCCCACCGGCAATGAACTGGTGGAGGCTGAAGATGTAAAAAAGATGGAGGCAGTACCTCCGGGAGAGATTATAGAATTCAACTCCTGGGTTCTGGTGAATCTGGTTCGCCAATGGGGCGGCCAATGTGATCGTCACCCTATAATACCAGACGATCCTGATAGGTTGCGCCAGGTGCTGTTAGAGACGGTTGCCGGCAAATATGACCTGGTCATTATCAACGCCGGGTCGTCTGCCGGCTCTGAAGACCATACGGCTAACCTGATAGCTGAATTGGGAGAAGTGCTGGTACACGGGGTGGCAATAATGCCGGGCAAACCAACTGTTCTCGGGGAGATCCAGGGAAAACCGGTGGTCGGCAATCCAGGCTATCCGGTTTCCGCCATCATCAGCATGGAACAATTTGTGCGCCCACTCCTCTACAGGATGCAAGGGTTGGAGGAGTCGGAACCTGAGCAGGTGGAAGCTTATCCATCTCAGAAGATCCCTTCCAAGCTGGGTGTTGAAGAATTTCTGCGAGTGAATCTGGGCAGGGTCGGTGAACACCTCATGGCCACTCCATTGCCGAGAGGAGCAGGCTCTATCACCTCTCTAACTCAGGCGAACGGTTTTTTGAGAATTCCGGACACGGTGGAGGGTGTTACAGACTCAGAATCACACCCTGTCACCTTACTGACGAGCAGGCAAGGCATTGAGCGCACCCTGGTAGTGGCGGGCAGCCATGACATGACCCTGGATCTCATTGCCAACCTGTTGAACAAGCGTGAGCCAAAAATTAACCTGGCTTCAAGCAATGTTGGCAGCCTGGGTGGTCTCCTGGCTCTGAGGAAAGGCACTGCGCATTTGGCCGGCTCCCACTTACTGGACACTGAAAGCGGTGAATACAATATCTCATATATCGATCGTTACCTGCCGGGAATCGAGGCATACTTGGTGACTCTGGTTCACCGGGAACAGGGGCTGATAGTTGCGTCCGGTAATCCAAAGTCCATCAACGGTTTGGAAGATCTGTGTCGGGATGGGATTAGTTTCGTGAATCGGCAGTCAGGCTCTGGCACGAGGATTCTTCTGGATTGGCAACTTGGACAATTGGGCATTGATCCTGCTACCATTGATGGTTATCAACGGGAAGAGTACACCCACATGGCTGTGGCAGTGGATGTGTTGAGTGGCAGTGGTGATGTGGGTATGGGAATTCATGCGGCGGCTCAGGCCTTGAATCTCGATTTTATACCGGTAACCACTGAACGATATGATCTGGTGATTCCCGCCGTCCATTATGACAATCCACTGGTGCAAAGTCTTCTCCAGGTCATTGCTACCCAAGAATTTAAAAATCAGGTAATGGCGCTGGGCGGCTATGATGTGCGGGCGACGGGCTCTAGATTGCAGATTTGAGATTGTAGATTGCAGATTGAAGCATGGAAATTACAAATCACAAAACCCAAATCACAAACAAATAGCAATGACCGAAATTCAAAATTCCAAACCTTCATATTATTTTAAAAAAAGAGAACCCCAAATATGTTTGGGTCATTGATTATTGGAATTTGAGATTTCAGATTTTAGATTATGGGATGTGAGATTGCGGATTTGCAGGTATTGGATATTCTAAATCGTGACGCGGTACGCGTCCAAACCCTAAGGGGAAATCATTTTGTCAGATCATAGGCTCAAAGAACAGATCAAGAGACTCAACCAGATTGGTATTGCCCTTACCAG
>CAMYLW010000097.1 GCA_947259475.1 Thermodesulfobacteriota bacterium | reverse complement strand
AAGGGATTTTGAGAGATGAATGTGCATGATGATACCCAGATTTTCGATCAAGTCTTTAGGGTGTGGGTCCAACGAACCTGCAGAGAATGGGACTTCGAGTTGCCGCCCGAATCCTACTACTCTGAGGTTTATGCTCGCCTCCCTGTTGGACTTCATACGACTCTCGAGTTCGGCTATAAACAAGGTCTCTTACTGGATGCTGAGAAATCCAATACTGGTAGTGCCGGATTTCGACCTAAAGGAGTACCGGAATCAAAAGGCCCATATAGTTGGTTCGAGAAGGATAGCCAAAACAAGCAACCTCGACCTGCATGGGAGTGCTTCATTCAGGCTGCCGAATATGTACGCCTTTACGAAACCTTCAAAGATAAGGACCATGTATTAACATTCGAAGATGATCTCATGGACATCGCTCTGCATCGCGATAGCAAACTCATAGTTTGTTGTGCAATAAAAGAGCAATTACATCAAGCCAAGAAGCTAGTAGAAAGTATTAAGGAGTATGGGCACTCTATTGACTTTACATTGGATGATCGTGGCCATGATGCTCTCCGAAAAGCTAAGTACATAATCAAATTCAAACCTGAATATTTTTACGTTGTATCCATTGGCGGAAGATTTGAATACCAGATTACGCACCCAAGAGAAAAAACTTTTCGGCTTAGTGAAGATATTATACCTTTTATCTAATGTGCTCTCGAGGCTAGAGATCGATTTCCAATCCAGAGCCTGGACCGCAATCAGAACAAATTTAGACTGAACCCTCAATGTTGCATACCTGGCGCACCAAGCCGCTTGCACTGGCAGTTAAAGATATCTACTAAAGGTGAGCGGTCCTGGCCTGTAATCTAAATCGCCTGAGGCAGAGATTCATTGCTGTCCTTGAGAGGAAGTTGGCATGTCTTACTCTATTATTTTCATTCTTATACTGGCGATCCTTTTTTTGGCCAGTGCCATTCGCATTCTCAAGGAATACGAACGGGGGGTCATTTTCCGTCTGGGAAGGGTTATCGGGGCCAAGGGGCCGGGGCTGATCATCCTCATCCCCGTGGTGGACCGGATGGTGAAGGTCAGCCTGCGGTTGGTGGCCATGGACGTACCTCCTCAGGATGTGATTACCCGAGATAACGTATCCGTGAAGGTCAATGCAGTGATCTATTTCCGGGTGATGGATCCCAATAATGCGGTGGTGGAGGTGGAAAATTATCTCTATGCCACCTCCCAGATGGCCCAAACCACCCTGCGCAGTGTTTGCGGGCAGGGAGAGCTGGACGAACTGCTCTCCGAACGTGAAAAGATCAATAGGCAGCTCCAGGAGATTTTGGATGAGCATACCGACCCCTGGGGCATTAAGGTCAGCACTGTTGAGGTCAAGCACATCGACCTGCCCCAGGATATGCAACGAGCCATGGCCCGCCAGGCTGAAGCCGAGCGGGAGCGCCGTGCCATGGTTATCAACGCAGAGGGGGAGCACCAGGCTGCGAATCGCCTGGCCGAAGCGGCCCGGATAATCTCCGACCATCCCATTGCACTGCAGCTCCGCTACTTACAGACCGTGCAAGAGGCCGCTGCGCAGAGCAAATCCACCACGCTCTTTCCCATTCCCATTGATTTGTTCAAACCGTTTCTGCAGTTAGAGGAAATCATGGAAAAAGTGAAAAAAGAAAGCCCTAGTAGCTGAATTGTCCACCAGCCACCCATGTGGTGCTAGCTGCCGATAGCAGGGCATCAAAGACCTTTTCGGCCTTCCCGTCCTTTGATTCACAAAATTTTCGTTTTTGGGCAAAGATTATGATGCCCTTTATTTCTTATCTTTCATCACCTCGGCCATTTCTTTCAGCACTTTCTCCAAATTTTCCAGCTCTTTACCGTATTCAGCCCAATTTCCCTGGCGTAAGTAAGCTTTGGCTCTATTAAAGTGATCCAAGGCTAGAGCGCCCAAGTTGGAAACATCGAGCGTCTGAGGAAGAGATGGGGAAGTCAACACCTCGCGGGATATTTTTCCCTCCAATGCACTGGATAAGGCCTTATCGAGATTTTGTTCCATGATGACGCGATTACCGAGAGCCACAATAACCCTTTTCAATTCCGGCAATGCAGCTGTCCTTGCTCTGTCTGCTCTTGAAGAAACGGTTGCCTGTCTCCTCCGGACTTTTCCAGAGCCTTTAGGTTGAGTTGGTGTTGCTGATGGCAATTCCGTTTCTTCCTGTATTGCTTCCAAATAAATCGGTTCTACGTAGAAAAATGAGCCACTGACAGGGATGGCCAAAAGATTGCCCCTGATGACCCTTGAGCCCCTCTGGCCCCATAAACTCAACTCCCGGGAAATATCCGTTTGCTGATCCACCCTGGCTTCAATCTGCATGGGTCCATAGACCAGTTTTTCCTTGGGCAATTTGTAGACCAACAGATTGCCGATATTGGGCAAGTCGCTTCTAGCAGCCAGCCAGCCAATCATATTGTCTTTCTTGGATGGGGTGAAAGGGAGCATCAGAAGAAACTCTTCTCTATCCCCTTCTGGCAGTTTTATGATGATATAGTAAGGTTCCATCTCCTGTCGGCTATCGCCGTACAACTCATCAGGAATCTGCCAGAGGTCTTCCTGATTATAGAACACCTGGACATTCGTCATGTGATAGGTGGTGTATGTATCCACCTGGATATCAAAAAGGTCTCTGGGGTACCGGATATGATTTTTCAGATCAGCAGGCATTTCATCAAAAGGCTTGAATAGATGAGGAAACATACTCGCATAGGTTTTAACAATGGGATCTTCTTTATCAATCAGGTAAAAAGATACATCCCCGTTATAGGCATCAATGATGACCTTGACAGAATTTCGGATGTAGTTAAGTCCTTTGTTATTAAAACGACGATAAGAGCGGCGAGAATAAGGATACATGTTAGAGGTGGTGTAGGCATCCAGTATCCAATAGAGCTTCCCTCCGGAGACAACCAGGTAAGGATCGCGGTCATAATCCAGAAAAGGGGCAATTGAACCTACCCGCCTGTCAATCCGACGATTATACATGATCCTGCTCTCCGGGCTTAAATAGGTGGTAAACAGGATCTGGGAATCCAAGAATTCAAGGGCAAAAAAGAGTCTTCTCACAAAAGAATTGATAGGAACGCCACCCCTTCCCTGATAATTGGTATAGACGTTCTTGTCCCCCTTGGGATAATCAAATTCCTTGGTCTTTGTCTTTACCAGAACATACTCATCGGTTTTTTCTCCATAATAAATCTCCGGACGGTCTATCTGCAGGTCAGCATCAAAAGAGGGGGGCAGGTCTTTAATTAGAAGGCGGGGGAGTCCTTCGCGGGTCACTTCACTGACCGGACTTAAGGCCAATCCGTAGCCATGGGTATATTTCAGGTGCCTGTTAACCCAGGTATTTGCCTGGGGAGGAAGCTGATCAACAACCAATTCCCGGGCGGCCAGCATCACCTGTCGGTATTGGTTATTGATTACGTACCGATCTACGTCCACATTGTTAAAATCGTAATACAGTCGGATGGATTGAAGCTGCCTGTAGGTTTGAAGCAAAGGGCGTTCATCCCAGATCCTGATGTTTTGAATCGTTACAATGTTCTTCTCAATGTCTTTTGCACTGAGTTGATCATCCACATCAAAGTTGACTTCTTTGATTGTATTCAGATTATAGGCCTTACGGGTATAATCAATATTGTGTGCTATGTAGCGATTTTCTTTGGCCAATTCATTGGGTTTCACCACAATTTTTTGGATCAGCATGGGGAGGAGGTTTAAAAACACAAGTACAGCACCCACCCAGATAGCCACACTGATCCAGATCAATTTTGCCCTGGGCTTGAAGGCGCTCAGGAAAAGGACCACGGCCAGGCCCAGAGAGACAATGATCAGACCCTTATAGGCCGGGACCTTGATATGCACATCGGTATAGCTGGCTCCGAAGGCAGGTCCTTGAGTAGAATACAAAACCCCATACATTTTCAGATGAAAACCCCAGGCCAGGAGCAAGACAATGATTCCTCCCAGGAAAAGAAGGTGCTTCTTGGCCGTTGGGGTAATGGAAATATTGGGTAAAGAGGGACGCGCCTCGTCCGTTTGAACAAATTCACCAGTGATTTGAAGCGCACCATCTTTCAGATACCAGATCGCGGTCAGGAGGCCGGTGAAAAAGAACAGGAGCAATAACTCGTCCCGGACGAAAATATAAAAGGGAAGAGAAAACACAAAAAAACCGACGTCTTTGGCAAAAATAGGGTCGGTGCTGCCGAACGGTTTTTGATGTAAATAGCGCAGGACCGTATCCCATTGTGACGAGCCCTTTGACGCAATAAAAAAACTGCCAATCAGAATAAAGGCGATGAGAAGTAAGTTTAGGGCGTTTCCTGAAAGGCCAACCTGGGAAAAATAACCGGCCTCATCATTAGAGCCCACTCCCGGCCCTTTCCCCGGGGCTATACGTTTGGCCACGTAAAGGTTCAGGGATATGATAAGAATCAAAAGCACCCAAACTACCAGACCTATCCCGAGTTTGGTCAAGAGTATGGTCCAGAAGACAGATGAAAAGTCGAGATTCAGGAACCACAGCCAATCAGGATAGATAGATACCCCTGCCCAAACTAAAAGAACAACAAGAGCAAACAAGCCGATCATTAATCTTCTCTTCATACTCATAACTTAATCTCCGTTGCTTACAAGGTCGGCAACCAACGAATCGCGAAGATGCTATTATGAACTAAATTAATAGGCATTTAAAGAAATTTGATCCGGCTGGAGATTTACTTCATAATTTTCATCTTCCTAGGATAAGCTGTTCGCCACAATGCACACAGTACGTAGTTCCTCCACGTCGACTTATAGCGTGTTTCGCTTCACTACACTTTCTAATGAGGATGGCTTCATTAACCACCGCACCACAGACCGGGCAAAAGCGCACGGGAGCATTTGCTCGCCTATGATTAAAGTTGGCGCACTTCTTTCGCTGCATTATCATTCTTCGCGCTCTCTCTCTCCCCATCTATGACTATGAACTCTCAGGAAAGTCTGTAATTCTATCACTCAGTTCGTTCTCACAAAATGGCACTATGATTAACGTCGGATCCCGCCCTTTTCCGAAACCCCTTAACCTTAGCTCCTCTTTTATTTCTGGGCTAATAAATAGCCGGTGTGCCAATTCCTGATGAGCTACTTGAACGAGAGAGCTTACCATATATTGAAACACAATAAAAAGATTAGATTGTTGCGATTTCTGCTGTATATGTTTAGTTCCTGATATTCAGAAAAACTCCACATATGCTAATCATACCTGCATAATTCCATTGCTCAGTGTAAGTGTGAATACCTGAAGTCCAAACTGGCCCCTTGAAGTGTGGATTACATACGTGACTGTCGAAAAAGTCCTGAGGAGTGAAGTTTAATCCATTCTATTTTTCTCGCCACCATAACTGACCTCTTTAATAAATAACTCTCTAGTAAATCAATTATAAGATATAGAGAATCATAGTATTAACATAGCATTTTCTGTTTACACCTGCGAGAGTTTATGATATAAGCTACTAATATCTATGGTATAAATAGAACTGCAATCAACAAAAGGTTGGATTAATTATGGCCAAGTATAAGAGATACGATTACGATCAAATGATAATGCTCCCTATCTCGTTAGAAGATCAGTTAACACCTGGGACTTTAGAGTTTGGCATCCATACTGTTGTAGAAACTTGTATGGATCTGTCTCTTTTTGACGAGAAGTATAAAAACGATGAGACCGGCCGTTTTGCCTATGATCCCAAGATTCTTTTGAAGATTATCTTATTTGCCTACTCAAGGGGGCTGACAGGCTCCCGGAGGATCGAGCAAGCCTGCCGGGAGAATGTGACCTTCATGGCGCTGGCTTGTGGACAGAAGCCTGACCACAGCACCATCGCAGCCTTTGTATCTTCGATGAAGCATGAGATCATGCCTTTGTTTCGCGATGTGCTTATGGTCTGCGAGGAGGAGGGTCTTTTGGGTGGGAGTTTCTTTGCCCTGGATGGGTTGAAGCTTCCCTCAAATGCCTCGAAGGAGTGGAGCGGAAAACTATCAATGCTGCAAAGGAAAAAGGAGAAACTAGAAGGCAAGCTGAAGCGGCTTCTCGAGGAGCATGAGCGGGAGGATAGAGGAGACGATGACCCCTCCGGCCCAGGCTCTTTCCCAAGGAAAACAAACCGGGACAAGCAAATCAAAAGGAGACAGAGGCATGCCAAGCGCCTTGAGAAGTGGCTGCAGGAAAACGAAGCGAAGATTGGCAGCAATGGCAAAGAGATCACCAGTAACATAACCGATAACGACTC
>CAMYLW010000096.1 GCA_947259475.1 Thermodesulfobacteriota bacterium | reverse complement strand
CTTCGGTGCCTACGGTGGCCTCAGCCTTGCCCTGACTCCCGGTTTATTAGTAAACGTGGAGGGTCAGGTATTCACTCAGAGCAGCATTACAGGCGCAATCGAATATCGCTTCTAGCCCGCCATAAAAATATCTTTACAAAGCAGTCTACTCTCAAGCCCGCAGGAACGTCTCATTCCTTTTATCCTCGTCTAGTTTCCTCCTTGGTTCTTTGATAGTATAAAATTTGCTTCCTTATACCTCAAGCATGAATGACTAGAGGGCATGACTAGCCCGGATGTTTTATGAATTGCTGTCGCGAGACCACAAAGATGGGCGTGCCACCGGGTCGACGATTGCGGAAGGCGGATTGCGGAAGGCGGATTGAAAATTTACTGAAAAACTCCTGAGAACCAGAGAACGAATGGCGAAATCTGAACTGTTAAGTTCTATATTATCCATTGTAGTCAAAAATCCGAGATCCGAAATCCGAAATCCAAGATCGAAGCCGAGGCGTACTTGAGCAGTACGTCGCAGGGTCCGACGCCCGAGGACGCCCGGAAGGACGTCCATATCCACGGTCGCAGTAAGAGATTCATGAAACATCCGGGCTAGCTCCGGAAATGTTGACAACTTAAGGCTTCTGCACTAAAATTGACGTTCCCTTACCAAGGGTGTTTTCCACAGTGTTCGGTACCCCTCTACTACCTCACACCTGAGAGGGCAAATCTTTACATTTCCTGCTTTAGGATCTGCAGAAACAAGGCGACCCTGATCCGGGCTCTGCAGGGTCGAGTCGTTTTACTATGGCAGTTCTTGAACCCATGAGCGCAATGATTGGATTGCAGGAGATAATAATTCTTAGGACCTTGAGGAGAAATTTGCTATGGCCCCGCGGATAGATATCGAAGCATTGCAACATCAGTTGCCATTTTACATGCTCAGACAAGAGAAAGTGAAAAAGCTACAGTTCAACTGGCAGGCCGAGTGGGATAGGTTTGATGCCAAAAACATCTTTGACTTTGACATAGGTTCCGTTCCGAAAGAAATGATTGAGGAAATGCGGAGCCGGCACGAAGTACTTCTGGACGGAAACCATGCAGCGCTTTCTGTGTTGGAGCGAGTTGTGGATGGGCTCTGCGGCTATCCCATAACGCCTTCCACAGCCATTGCCGAGGATTTTGCCAAGGCCGCTGCCGACGGAAAGAAAAATCTCTTCGGTCAAGAACTGATGTATTTTCAGCCCAGTGATGAACTGTCGGCCATTGCAGCCGTGGAGGCCATGGCTTCCCAGGGGGGACGATATGCTGACAATACATCGTCCCAGGGGTTGGTGCTCAAGACGAAAAACCTTTTTTCTGTGGCCGGCAAGAGGCTGCCCGTTGTTATGACGGTGATGGCCCGCGAGGTCAACAAAGGATCCTTGAGCATTCACTGTGGTCACACCGATTTCTATGGTGTGCGCAATGTGGGATGGGCTCAACTGGTAAGCGGGGACAATCAAGAACTGCACGACTTGGTCGCCGTTGCCACTAAAGTATCAGAGGTGCGACAGGTGATGCTCCCTTGTATGGTCATTGGCGATGGTTTCATCAAGAGCCATGCCTTGGAGAACGTCAAACTGCTCTCTGACACTTTTCTCAAATATTTTGTCGGACCTGCAAACCGCCTTTATCAGCCCGATTTCGAGCAAAGATACCTCGCTGGCACCTTTACTGACACCGATCTGACCATGGAAGGGCAGGTGGCACAAGACCTGGCCTATCGATTTTTCAAAAGGTGTTTCGTTGCCACGATGGACATGATGAACAAAATTGTGGACACCAACTACAAAGTGGTGGAGTGTTACCGCACCGAGGATGCTGACATGGTCCTCATGATCATGGGATCAGGGGCGGGAGTGATCAAAGATGTGATTGATTACTATCGGGAGACCAAAGGCTTGAAAGTTGGCCTCGTGAGGCCTGTGTTGTTTACCCCTCCTTGTTACGAGGAACTTGCCTATGGTGTCCGTAATGCCAAGATTATCACCGTGCTGGAGCGAAGTGGTATGGCACACAACCAGCTCCTTATGGCTGATATTCAAACGGCCCTGCAAGTTTCCAATCGTGCCGGCCGTGAGGGCAAGGAGGAACACCGGGTCTATGGTCGGCAAGACATGCCCACGTTGCTACACGGAGTGTACGGTCTGGGTGGCAAGGACTTCAACAAGTACGACGTTGCTGCGGTCATAGAGAATATGAAGGCATGTCTGGAGGATAAACGGGGTCAGTTTCATCGGGATTTCTTTGTTGGCATCGAAGGCCCTTACACTCTCAAGGCGAAGCAACTCCCCGAATATCAGGAGCGGGAGCTTGGCATGACCTTCATCGGCATCGGTGCCGAAGGCGTGAAAACCGCCTTGGAGACAGCGGCACTCGTTTACGCCCAGGACAAGGGCGATGGCTGCAAATATGTCCAGTCAGGAGCGCGATACGGGGCAGCGAGGAAGGGGTCGGCCGTCTTTATGAACATGCGCATCAGTAATCAGCCTATTCGCAATAGCTCCGAACTTACGGAACACGATGTGTTGGCTTTTTTCAATGAGAAGTTTGCCTCCGGCCATATCCTTCAGGAATATGTGGGAGGTCTTAAGCAACATGGGCTGTTTGTCATTAACAGTTCAAGGAGCAGTGATGAAATCTTGACATCTTTTCCATCTCATGTGCAGGAATTGATTGCGGAGCGGCAGATCAAACTGATGGCCATCGATGCTACCAGGGCAGCCCTCCAGAACCTGAACCGGAACTTGCCTGGTGCTGCTATTTTGGGACTCATTAACAAGGAAAAACAGATTCTGGCGGAGGAAGAATTCGAGACCCGCCTGAAAGGTATCTTTGAGGAAAAACTGGGAGTAAAAAAGGGAAAACAGGTCATTGAGTCCAACATTACACTCCTTAAATATGGAGCCGCGAAGGCCTCAACAGGTTCCCCAGCAGAACTCGTTCAGGGAATAGATACGACGTGCGTCCCTTATGAGGTGGCTGAGCCCGAGAATTTCGGTCAGAATCATAAAGCAGCCGGTCTTCCTGTTGCCCTTACCGAGAAAGATGAACTGGGAACCATCAAGCCGGTGAACCTCATGGCGAACTACCGGGAGACGTTCCATGAAAACATAGTCCAGCCAATCGTTGAGGGGAGGAAGGTTCCGTGGGACAAGTTCCTGCCTGTGGTGCCTGCCGCTACCAGTAGACACCGAGACATGAGTCATGTCGGCAGCATGCTTCCGGTGTATGATGCATCAAAGTGCACTTCCTGTGGCCTTTGCGTCACTTGCTGTCCAGACTCGGCACTCTATTCCACCATTACCGACCGGCCCATCCCGGAGGCTGCCAAGCGCTATTTCAGAATATTTAAGAAGCCGCCCAAAGGAATACCATGGGAGCGGTTTGCCATGAATATCGACGTAATTCCCGGAGCTTGTAAGGGGTGCGCCATTTGTGCCAATGTATGTCCCACCGATGCTTTGAAAATGGTGGACAAGATGAAGGTCACTGAAGCCGACTTTCTCCCTGATAAATATAAGGACTTCGATAAAACCCTGGAGGCGGCTTCTCATGTAAGCAAGATGGCTCTCAACCAACAGGTGCTTTTTGTCTTTTCAAAACTCTATCCAGGCAGACACACCCTTTGCCCTGGTTGTAGTGAGGGGACAATCGGCTTGCTAACGTTCTTTGCGGCTGAATCCTTGCGCAACAATCCACAGGGAATCGCCACCTTCTACCAGGGTATCAAGGTTCTCTCGGAACAAAGCCGGAGAGCCATTGACCACATGCTGGATCACGGCTTCAATATCTACACCATAAACGCCACCGGTTGCAGCGAAGTATCAGAGCTGGCCAATCCCTTCAACGACCGGATTTACCAGGCGGGTCACTACGGCTTCGGCACCGCCTCTGCAGCAGCTCTGGGAGCTAAATTCAGTCTGGATCAGGCCTATCTCAACGGCTTTAGTGAGGTGCTGAGTAAGATCATAGTATTCGCTGGAGATGGTGCTATCTACGATATCGGCAATGGTCCCTTCAACTATGCTTTGGGTGAAAATTACGACATCACCTGGGTGATTTACAATAATGAGGGCTACATGAACACCGGGGCGCAAAAATCTGGCGCCACCCGTTACGGCTGCGATCGTTCCACCTCTCCCATAGGGCAAGTGTATGGGGGCAAGACCACCTTGCATCGGCGTATCGTCAGCCAGGCCATGGGTATTTCCCATGTGTATGCGGCCAAGCTCAGCATCGACAATCCTTTCTACGCCATTAAGATTCTGAAGGAAGCCATCGCCTACAGTGGACCCTCGGTGGTGGAGTTTTTCTCAGCCTGTCCACAAGGACACCAGACCCATGATTGGGCTGGGCCTTTAATCTCGAGAATGATGGTAGAGGCGAGGAAGTGGCAAGTGGCAGTGAGAAGACCATTTCAGCGCTTGGACATCTCAGCAAATCCGGAGCCGAAGTCAATTTATCCAAGTGAAGGGAGATCCTTCAAAAAGAAAATCAAAAGAGAGCCGGCCACCTTTTATGATGTGGTCAGTATGCTGGGTCAGTACAACCGGCATATAAAAACCCATGAGGGAGAGGATATCCCCGAAATTATCCTGGTGAATGAAACGGTGAGTCTCTTTAGATGGTTCAGAAACCAGTATCAGGCTGGTTATATAGACACCATGCCCACAGAAGAAGAAGTGGAACGCATTGTGGCCGAACACTACCAGTTTTAGTAACTCCAATCCCAAATCCCAAGCACCGTATCTCAGGGTTTCAGCTCTTTTGCTTTTCCTCCCTGACACCTGACACCTGACACCTAAATCCTTAGTCATTGTGATTTGTGATTTGTAATTTCTATCAACTTCCGCCTCCCCGCTTCGTTTGCCCTGCTCTATGCCCTATGCCTTCTCCAATTCGCAATCCCATATCTCACCTCCTTTTTCCTTTCCCGTACCTCCTTTTTCTGCTATCTTGCGCCAGCGTGAGCTTAGGTAGATATATTTTAGATTGTAGATTGGGGATTTACGATTTGTCCTTCGGACTCCCACCCTTCGGGTGGGTTCCCAGTTTCGGAGTGCGGATTTCAGATTGAGGGATTATGGAATTACCAGCCTTAATCAAAGTTCTTTGCTGCTTTGGCCTTATCCTGGTTTTGAACCGCTTGCGAGTTCATCTCAGCCTTTGTCTTTTTGTTGGCTCGGTGGCTGTAGCGTTTTGGATGGGGCAATCGCCAATACAGATCACTCATAGTTTGCTGGCAAGTCTTTCCAGCGTGGAGACCTTGCAGTTGGTGGCGATCATTTGCCTTATCTTGATAGTGAGTCAATTGATGAAAGCCTCCGGCCAACTTGATCGAATTGTGAGCAGTTTTGTTGCCATCGTGCAGGATGCCTCCACGGTGACTGTTGTCATGCCTGCCCTTATCGGGCTTTTACCCATGCCGGGTGGAGCTCTGTTTTCAGCACCCATGGTGGAAACAGCAGTGGCTGGATGCTCTTTGTCACAAGACCGAAAAACGGCGGTCAACTACTGGTTTCGCCACATCTGGGAGTTCTGGTGGCCACTTTACCCCGGGGTGGTTCTGGCGGTGAGTCTTTTGCAAGTGGAGATGTGGCGCTTTATTCTTATCCAGGCGCCACTCACCCTTATTTCCATCGCAGCAGGTACGCTTTTTCTCTTGAGACCGCTGCGTGAGACCAGAGACAGGAATAGCGCGCGGAATGTTAAAGTACAGATGCTGGGCCCTTTTCTCTGGGAAACTATGCCGATTCTGGTTGTAGTTGGTTGTATCGGTTTTTTTGCCCTACTGCGGAGCCTAACTTTGTGGTTCGGCGTGAGCATCAAGCTTCCAGCCGCCATGCCTCTGCTGTTTGGACTGTTGGCCTGCGTGATTTGGGTAATGTGGGTCAATGGGTTAGGCGTTAACGATTTCTGGACAGCTCTGGTTGATCGCAACACCCTGCCCATGCTGCTCCTTATTTGTGGGATCATGGCCTTCAAGGGAGCCTTGATAGACAGTCAGGCCGTTCTAGAGATTAGAGAAGAAATGGTTCAATACCATATTCCGGTTCTCATAGTTGTCGTGGCCATGCCTTTTATTTCAGGCCTGATCACAGGCATCACCATTGGTTTTGTAGGTGCCACCTTTCCTCTTCTCGTCCCCCTCTTTGTCGGACTGTCGCCACTCGACTTTTTGCTTCACGCTTCGCTTGGTTACCGGCATATTTATAAGCCGGCGGCAGCGGTGATGGTGACCTGGATGGTAGTCTTGGGGCTTCTACACTCCTTTTAGCCCGTTTGGTCCAGAATTTGCGCCCAATTTTACAACCCTCTTCCTGTCCTGGACAGCACCTGGAAAAGAGGTCAGTTTTCCGAAAAGAGTAGAAATCTAAGTGATTTGGGAGTTTTTACTAAAGGTCAAAGGGACAGTCTGTTGGCAACAGTAAAAGAAACGCAGCCAAGACCCAGTAGCCCTGGCCCAGCTGACGAGGAGTGGCAGGTAGCAGAAAATGTGCTCACCAGCTTGCAGCTCGCTAGGAAGAACTATTCCCTTTATCCTGAAAATCATATCAATTGCACCAGAGCTATGGAGCGGTTCTGGCAGCAACTTGAAACCTTCCTACAAGCGCACGGCAATCTCAGGTTCGAATTAGAAAAAGACCGACTTATCTTTCAGGGAGAGGCGATCTTAAAAGAGCCCCCCGAGGATGGTAATTTGCCTTTCACCCTCTTCCGCGATGGCATTCAGTGGTTGGAGTTTCAGGATGGAATCGAGGCCCAAGAGATAGAAGACTTCCTGCGGATTCTAAACACCCACCGGCTCCTCTCAGACGAACCCGAGGGGGATCTGGTAACAGCCCTTTGGGAAGCTGAGTTGCCACATATCCAGCACCATGTGGCTGAATTTTTCTGGGGGGCGGAACCAGAAGCTGAATTTACAATACCGCCTGCAAAGGAAGATATAAGCTCGGTATTGTCTGAGGAAGAGGAGCAAGAGGCCTCAGAATCAGAGGCCGTTGCCTCAATAGATCCAATAACTCTGGAGCTCACGCCAGAGGAGGAGGCGGAGCTCCAGGAGATGGTTCGTCTCGAAGAAAAGCGGGATCCAACAGCAGACTACTTGAACGCCGTGCTGGATAGCTTACTGGAACTTAGAGAGAAAGAAAATTTCGACCCTATTCTCGAGTCCTTGGAAGAGGAATTCCACGATTCACTGGCGCGAAGAGATTTTGAGGTTACCCTGAAAATTCTCAAGAGCCTGCACCACGTCCGCCACATTTGCGAGTCTGAAACAACGTGGGCGATACCTATTATTGATAGCTTTTTTCTCACTGCTTCCAGTTCCCAGTCCCTTCGACCCTTGCAAGCAGCATGGTCGGAAATGGATACCGGGCAGATAGAAAAAATGAAAGAAATCCTCCTGGTACTCCAACCCGAAGCCATCCACACTCTCGGCACCATGCTGCTTCAGACCCCGTCTCTACGACTGCAACAGATGCTCACAGAGGTGATCCTTTCTCTGGCCTCCCGTGATCTTCGCCCCTTGGTGGCCATGCTGGATCGTCCAGAGGAAGATCTGGTACTGAAGCTCGTTCAGGTGGTGGGGAGTCTAGGCGGAGAAAAACCCATACAGATTCTATCGAAGATGGTTCACCATTCATCGGCACGTGTTCGCGAGGCGGCGGTCAAGGGGTTATTGCGTCGGGGTTCCGGTAGCATTAAAGAACTCTTCCATCTCATTGAGGATGAGGACGACTCTGTGCGCCGCCTGATTTTGCACCATATGGGACAGGAAAGGAACGAAGCCAGCGAGACCCTTCTTTTGCAGTATCTTGAGGAAGGCCAAATCAAAGGCTCGGATGACAAACACATCATTGCATGTTTTAGGACCCTTGGCCGGTGCGGCTCACCGCGTTCCATTCCATTCCTGCGCCAAACCCTTCTCGGTCGAGGCTGGATGCCAGACCTACGTAGTTCCGCCTATCGGCAGGGTGCTGCCCTTGCCCTGAAGGCATTGAATATAAAGGGAGCTTTGCAGGTGCTGGAAGATGCCAGCCGAAGCCTCAAGCCAGGCGTCCGGCGTATAGCCCGAAAGGTCATGCAGGACTAGGGTCATCAAAGTAAGGAGTTATACCTTGTCGGCTAAAGATGCAGAACTGATGGAATTGGGGGGAAAGTTTATCAAGGCCTTCCACCACATGATCCATACGGTCAGGATCCATCAAGAAAACAACCAATTGATGAAGGAGTGCATTGCCCAATTTGGCAAAGTCCTTGGCAAAATGGCTGGCGGCGAGGAGTTGGAGATTCTGCTTTGGCGGGGAAGATTCTTTCTGCAGGGTGAAAAGCTTCTGTATCGGAGAGAGACCTTTCCGCTGATCAACGAAATGATGGACTACTTTCCGCAACGAGGACTCCAGGGGCTACGCTTCCTTCCTACCTTCAGGAAGGCTTCATTCAAAGATTTCATTATCTTTGCAAGGCTTCTGGATGAGGCCGCCACGCAAGAAGATCCCCCATCCTGGCTGGAGCGCCAACTGGCGGATAACGGGTTGCAGTGGTTAGAGATCCTCCGGGAAATGGACGACATTTCCCCGGATATTGAATTGCAGCGCAAAGAAAAAGCTAAGCAAACCTACTTGCAAGCTTTGACTACAGTTAAAGAGGTGGCTCAGAAAGTTTCCCAGCGAAGCGTTGCCGGGATACGCAAGGCCAGGCGTCTGGCCCAGACCATGGTGGACTTGGTTCTGGAGGACGAGACCCTGATGTTGGGCTTGTCAACGATTCGAGACTACGATGATTACACTTACACTCATTCGGTAAATGTGGCACTGCTCTCCATGAGCCTAGGGAGACGTATCGGGTTGTCCCAGACTTTTCTCGAGCAACTTGCCATCTGCGGCATGTTTCACGATTTGGGCAAAGTAGAGGTGCCCAAGGACATAATCACCAAACCAGACATGCTGAATACCGGAGAGTGGGAACATATTCGCAGGCATCCCTTGATAGGTGTACACCGTGTTCTCAGGCTGCATGCATCTCGCGACATGAGATCGAGGGTTGTTCTGGGACCTTTCGGACATCACCTGAATTATGATCTCAGTGGTTATCCACGACTTCATTTTACCGAAACCTTGACTCTCTTCGGGAAGATCCTGCGTATCGCAGACACCTATGATGCTCTGACTGCGGAACGAGCCTACCGTCCCAGATCCTTCAGCCCGGACGAAGCATTGAGGATGATGTGGGAAAAGGTAGGAATGGAGTATGATCCAATCTTGTTGAAGACATTCATCAACATGATGGGGTTGTATCCGGTGGGGACAGTACTAAAACTGGATAGTGGAGAATTAGGGCTTGTGGTTGATTATCCAAGCGAGTCCGAAAGAACACGGCCCCAAGTATTGTTGCTGGTTGATGACGGTCAGGGTAGTCTGAAAGGCAGTGAGATGTTGAATCTTGCAGATCGGGATCAGAAAACTGGTTCATATGAGAGGCAAATTGTCAAATGCCTCCATCCCTCCGTGCTCGGAATACAGCCTTCCCAGTTCTTTCTAAAAGAAGCAAGTTAGGGTGGCGATTTTAGATCTCAGATTTGAGATTGAGGCTTCACCGCTTTCCTGACTGCTGATCGCTGAAATCTTAAATCCAAAATCTTCGTTATTTTTCGGTGTTGGTCTGGTCGTAGAGGGCAACTTGTTCTTGGAGGGAAAGTTTGCATTCGGGTTTGGGGCCAGTTTCCCGTCAGACATTGCAGCGCGATGGTGAACACTCTTGACAGAAATGACAATCAGGGCATCGGTGTTTCTTGGGCCCTCGATCACGGCAGGGGTCATAAAAGAGGCCTTGGTGCTGGGGTAAGCGCT
>CAMYLW010000095.1 GCA_947259475.1 Thermodesulfobacteriota bacterium | reverse complement strand
TCATCCCGCTTCTCCGCGTCACCGTCTCTCCCCTTCACCGTGTCGCTTCATCTCTTGTCGCCGCGTCTCCTTCTCGCCGCGTCACCGTGTCGTTCTATCCCTTCTCGCCGCGTCACCGCGTCGTCTCATCCCGCTTCTCCGCGTCACCGTCTCTCCCCGTCTCCGTGTCGCTTCATCTCTTGTCGCCGCGTCTCCGTCTCTCCCCGTCCCCGTGTCGTTTGATCCCGCTTCTCCGCGTCACCGTCTCATCGCGTCCCCGCGTCTATCTATTTCATGCTCCCCAGCGCCGAAAAAGCTCATGGGGAATATGCAAACAATCCAGGACCTTGCCGATGGTGTGGTGGATGAGGTCGGTAATGGTTTTGGGTCTGTGATAGAAGGCCGGGACAGGCGGTAAAATCACCGCACCTCGAGACGCGGCAGAGAGCATGAGCTCCAGGTGTCCTTGATGCAGGGGCGTCTCTCGCACCACCACAATCAGAGTCCTTCTCTCCTTCAGAGTCACATCCGCGGCGCGGGTTAGCAGGTTAACGTTATAGGAGTTGGCTATACCCGAAAGGCTCTTGATGGAACACGGGATCACCACCATGCCCCTGGTGATGAAAGAGCCGCTTGCAATGGGGGCGGCGAGATCCGAGTCGTCATAGATTTGGCCGGCTGCCTCTTCAACCTCCTCTACAGAGTGGTCGGTCTCCAGCGAGAAATTGCTGCGCGCCATTTCTGTAAGAACAACGTGGCTCTCATAGCCAAGGTCTTGCAAGACCCTGAGCATCTCCAGTCCGTAGATTACCCCGCTGGCACCTGATATGCCCACAACGAGACGCTTTGATGCATCACTCATAGCCCTTTTCTGTACCTATCCTTTCTTTAAGCCAAGCTTTGGAGTAATGAAGTAACTAGACTGCAGACTTGTCCTTCGGACTCCCACCCTGCGGGCGGGTTCCCAGTTTGAGAATGCGGAATTATAATTTGATTTTCAATTTGGACTTTATTCTTTTCAATCCGCAATCTGCAATCCGAAATTGGGGCGTTAGCCCTCTGCTTTCTGCCTTTTCTTGGCCGCTTCGATTAGTTCGACCAGAGAGACCATCTTTTCTTTGGGTGTCTGACTGAAACATCGATCCCACTGCTCCGGCGTAAGCTTTGCCCGCAGATGGGTCTCCACGGGAAAATACTGCTGCCAGCAAACAATTGTGCGGGAACAGGGGAGCTCACCGCCTTCCACCAGGCAATAGGCAAAGGTAACCTCGCCGCCAAGCTTGGGGCATCTGATTTCCAGGTGGTCGCTCATCACCGGCCCTCTAGATAAAAGATAAAGATTTCACCACGAAGTACACAAAAGTCACAAAGGTCTTTAAAGCAAGAAGTAGGTCGGATGGTTTCCGCCTCGGCGGAGTTCATACGACAACAAAGGAGATGCACCATCTACTTGTCGGATCAATCCCGCTGCAGCGGGACTGGCGCAAGAACGATCCGACCTAAAGCGGGCGCAGCAGGCGATTTCTGCTAAATTTCCGCTAGGGGCATGGAAGTCCCTCGATGCAGGTCAGGGCCCTCTTCATCTCCTCTTCTGGAAGCTCATAATGGGTGAGCTTCTCTGTCATGAAGGCGTCATAGGCCGCAAGATCAACCAGACCATGGCCGCTCCAGTTGAACAATATCACTTTCTCCTTGCCTTCCTCCTTGGCTCGCTGGGCTTCCTGAACAACCGCTGCGATGGCGTGATTGGTCTCAGGCGCCGAAATAAATCCTTCGGTTCGGGCCCATTGAATCCCGGCCGAAAAAGTTTCCATCTGGTCAAATGCCCTGGCTTCGATTATTTCTTCTTTGACCAGGTGGCTAATAATGGGTGCCATTCCATGGTACCTGAGGCCCCCAGCATGGATCGGCGCAGGTACGAAATCGTGCCCCAGGGTGTGCATGGGCAGCAGGGGCGTGGTCCTGGCAGTGTCCCCGAAATCGTAGGCAAAGGGCCCTCGGGTCATGGTCGGACACGAGGTGGGCTCGGCTGCGACAATAGAGATATCCTTGCCGTGGACCTTGTCCCGCACATAAGGGAGGCATATTCCACCAAAATTGCTGCCGCCACCGGCGCACCCCAAAACCACATCAGGATAGACACCTATTTTTTCCAGTTGCTTCTGGGCTTCCAATCCCACAATGGTCTGATGCAGGAGCACATGATTCAATACGCTTCCCAGAGAATAGCGCGCCTTCTCATCGGCAACGGCATCTTCAATGGCCTCGCTGATGGCTATACCCAGGCTTCCCGGGGAATCGGGATCGTCTGCAAGAATCTTTCTTCCTGCCTCGGTCAGGTTGCTGGGGCTGGGAATACAGTTGGCGCCCCAGGTCATCATCATCAAGCGGCGGTAGGGTTTCTGTTCATAGCTAACCCTCACCATGAATACCCTGCACTCAAGGCCGAACATCTGGCACGCCATGCTCAGTGCACTTCCCCATTGGCCGGCTCCGGTCTCGGTGGAAAGACGCTCTATGCCGAAAGCTTTATTGTAATAGGCCTGAGGCACCGCAGTGTTGGGCTTGTGCGATCCCGGCGGACTCACCCCTTCATTCTTGTAGTAGATTTGCACCGGGGCATCCAGCAGTTTTTCAAAATTCCGCGCCCGGTATAATGGGGTGGGACGCCACAGGAGATACTTTTCCAATACTTCCTCTGGGATGTCGATCCAGCGTTCGGAGGATACCTCCTGCTCGATGAGATTCATGGGAAAAACCGGAGCCAGATCGTCGGGCCCCACGGGTTGCCCTGTCCCTGGATGAAGTGGTGGACTCATGGGTGAGGGCATATCAGCCAAAATATTGTACCACTGTCTGGGAATCTCACTCTCGTCCAAAAATACCTTTACCTGTTCCATAATTCCTCCTTCTTAACTGGTGAAGAGAATGAACGTTCAGTCATCAGCCGTCAGCTTTCAGCAAAAACATTCCAGAATAACCTGGACATAATCGCATTACTCGCCTGGGGTTAGAGGTAATTCTAAGTAAAAAACTTCCTTTTCCCAAAGACGTCATATAGTCCTAAATTGAGTGATTCTAGGGGACGGCACGAGTATAGGCAGCACCGTCCATGTCATTCTGAGCGGCAGCGAAGAATCTTCTGGGTGGAGCCGCCTTCTGAGATTCTTCGTCGTCCGCCGTCGGCGGGACTCCTCAGAATGACAATGAACGGAGAATCGCTCAATTTAAGATAGTACTATTGTTATCTTTCTTCTTTTTGCTGATTGCTGAGAGCTAAACGCTGATCGCTTGTAAGAAATAACAAGAATAATTCCACCACACCTTTGCAGATAGTGCGAGCCGTGCAAGGACTCTTATTATAGACTGAAAAGAGTGGCCACAAGAATAACCAGACTAATGAAACCATTCATGGTGAAAAAACTGACATTTACCCGGGACAGATCCTCCGGAGACACAATAAGGTGTTGAACCACTAGGAAGGCCAGAATGAGGACCAATCCTATATAGTACACTGGCCCCAAACCAGCCATTAAGCCCACGGTAACCAAAAGCGCAAAAGTAATCAAGTGGCAGAATTCCGAAACCCTTAAGGCCCTGGCAATTCCCCATCGTTGCGGTATGGACTTGAGCATGTGGTTGCAGTCAAATTCATAATCCTGACAACCGTAGACAATATCGAAGCCAGCAATCCAAAAAAGCACCGCAGCCCCGAGAAGGAAAGCAATCGGGTGGAAACTACCAGCAACGGCCACCCATCCCCCTATGGGGGCAAGCCCGATGGCACCACCCAGGATTAGATGACTCAGCCAGGTGAACCGCTTGGTAAAAGAATAAAAGAAAGTGACAGCCAAGGCCACGGGGGAAAGAATAAAACAGAGACGATTGAGTTCATAGGCAGCTAGCACAAATACAGCGGCAGAGGCCGCAACAAAGACCCAAACCTCGCTTTTCTTAAGCACACCCCGAGGAATTTCCCGGTCACGAGTTCTCTGGTTGGCAGCATCTATCTTTGCATCTACCAGTCTGTTGAAAGCCATGGCCGCACTGCGGATGCCCACCATGGCAACGAGAATCCAAAAAATCTGTCCACTGTTGGGCCAGCCCCTGGCAGCCAGAAATGCACCCATAAAGGCAAAGGGGAGGGCAAACACCGTGTGTTCTATTTTGATCATTGTTAATATTAGCTTTAGCTTGTTCAGCATGGTCTAAACCTTATTCGCAGAGCGCTAACTCTTTCCAGGTTGGAGGTTGGAGGATCGCTCAGGTCCGCCTCGCGCACCTTCGCTAAAGGTTGGAGGCGCATTGGCTTGGCCTTAAATGACTCATTGCCTCAAACCTCCGACCTCTAACCTCCAACGTCTTTTCTGCCCGCTGCTAGCTGTCTCCTGCTTGCTCGTCACTCCCGACTGGAGATTGTGGCAAAAAATTAAGGGGTACCTTTTGACTCAACTCCCCCGTCTCGTAAAGCATGTTAAAAAAGAGTCTCAACCCTTTCTGTTTGTCACCATCCAGATCGTATTCTATGGTCTGCAAGTATTTTACACATTCTTGTCGGGAAAACCACGAGCACTGGTCTACCGCCGTAGCTATCTCTTCCAGATGGCCAAGCCCGTACTCTTTTGCTGCTAGCAGTGTTGCGTGCGCTTGATGTACCAGCCCGTCTCGCTGGGCCAGTGTTTCACGACGTAAGGCCCAGACCGCAAACACAAAGGGATGTCCCGTCCACTCGTGCCAGGCAGCGCCCAAATCCAGCGCCATTGCGACTTCCGGATTCTGGCGTAATTGCAAGGCATCGTCACCAATGGCCAGAACCGCCTGGGCACCAGCCGGCCACCGTGAACCGCAAGCATGGTAATCTGTTACCCGGTACCTTGGTGTCACGGGAAACCTGCGGGCAAACAGTAATTTCAGCAAAGCTATGGAAGTGTGGGACTTGGGCGTCAGCAGAATCTCTTGGGCTTCCAGTTTTTGTAGAGGTACCCTGGAAAGCAACAATACTGAGCAGACCTCGTTTCTACAGCTTATTGAAAGATCAGGCAGCAATAGATACTTGTCGAAATGGCGCGCATATTCTATGGATGAAACCACTCCCAGATCTAGTTGGTCAGAAGCAAGCAAAGCGTTGAGCACAGCAGGAGTGCCATCGATAATATCGAAATCATGTTGAACCGCGCCACTCTCCAGAGGGTGGAAAATAGGCAAAGTATTAATGAAACTCACCTTGCCAACTCTAATCCTCTCAGTGACCTCTAAATCAGCCATTCCAAAGCTCCTTGGCAACCGGCCGCAATAACGGACTCGATATCCGTGGCTGCGACCCGGACTGCAAGCCATCTTTTGTTTTTCTCTAGGCTTCCGTAGTGTGATGTCAGCCCCAGGTTCCGGGCACCATGAAAAGTGGCCATGGCAAGGACAACATCAGGACCAATGCCGCACTGGTCTACCAGTACGGTCATTTCCTTGAAAAGATTAAGGTCAGCGTTGCTGGCCAAACTGTCAGTTCCAATAGCGCAGGGGACTCCTGCATCCAAGAGCTGCCTCACCGGCGGCAGACCATTACCAATAAAAAGATTACTGCGCGGACAGAGGCAGACTCCCGCTCGAGAACGTTGCAGCAGTTGAATCTCCTCTTCGCTCACCTGAACGACATGGACACAAAGGCTAAGGGAATCGAGAAAACCCAGCCGATCCAAATAGGTTACCGCGCCACAGCCAGGGGGCTGCCACCTGCCAGGTTCCATGCCGCCTTCTTCCAGGAGATCTCTAAGGGGGCCTTTGCCAGTGTGGAGAAAGAGGATCTCTTCCTCAGATTCGGCAGCGTGTACCGAAACAACCTTTGCTCGCTCACTGGTCCACTCTTTCGCTTCCCTGAGCAGTGATGCAGAGGTTGTATAGGGAGCATGGACCGCCAGACTCACATTCTCTTGGCCGTTTGCCAGTGCCCTCCGAGCAGGATGGGGAAGTCTATCCACGGCAGCCTCAAGACTCTCGATCTGCAAACCAAACAGTTCCACAAACGTCCGCACCACTAAGGTGCCATCACTGTCTTCTCCGGTAAAAGTGGCAGAGGAATCAATGTCCCCAACAATTCCCGTCCCAAAAGCATGCAGGGATGCCAGCGCTTGTAGACGCGCTTGTTCCCGCTGGCTCTGACTGAGCCGCTCCCTAGCTGCCAGCAGACTTCGAATCCACTCAGCCATGCTGTCCTGCGCCTGAACCTGCCCGGCCAGACCGCTCAGATCCAGATGGGCATGACCGTTAACCAGGGCGGGGAGTAAGACGGTCTCACCATGGTCTCTCGCTGGAGCCTCAAGCCATTGTCGGCGGAGCTGCTGAAATGGTCCTACGTCCAGTATGACACCGTCGGCCACCACCACCGCGCCATCTTCTATGGCTGGCTGGGCTATGGGCACAACCAGCCGGGCCCGGTGTAGAACAGGACGGGAATCAGACCGACGCGGCGACTCGGAGACGCGGCCACGGGGAGAATAAAGGTTGATGTCTGTCCGTCGAAGGATGCTCTATGCTCTTTAATAAGCTCATAGCTCATGTTGCGCTGTCTCGGCTCGTAACCAGCGTCCCTGATGATCTTTCGGATTTCCTCCACTGACAGCCTGTGGTTTACGCCCGTAGCCGCCACCACATTCTCCTCGATCATAGTACTGCCAAAATCGTTGGCACCAAATTGCAAGGCCACCTGGGCGACTCCCGATCCCATGGTGACCCACGAGACCTGAAGGTTTTGGATGTTATCCAGCACCAACCGGCTCATTGCCAAGGTTCTCAGGTAATCCATTGCAGTGGCTGGTTTTGTCTTCAGTGCAGTGTTGTCTGGTTGGAAAGTCCAAGGGATGAAGGCGGTGAAACCTCCAGTCCGGTCCTGAAGCTCTCTCAGTTTGAGAAGATGTTCCAGACGGTGGCCAACAGTCTCGATGTGTCCGAACATCATGGTCGCTGTGGTTTTCATACCAATACTGTGAGCACACTCCATGACTTCCAACCATTCAGCGCTACTGCATTTGTTAGGGGAAATTTCACTGCGGATCTCATCCGCCAGGATCTCGGCACCGCCACCTGGAATGGAATCAAGCCCGCTTTGTTGGAGTCTTTTAAGAACCGCTTCAAGCCCCATTCCTTCGGTCCTCGCTAGATGTATTATCTCGGGTGGCGAAAGCCCGTGGATATGAATGGGAAAGCGATCCTTGATGAATTGGAGCATCTCCTCATAGTAGCTCAGCCGCAATCCAGGATGCAGACCTCCCTGCAGTAAGATCTGCGTTCCCCCCAAGGCTAATGTTTCTTCAATTTTAGCCGCAAGTTCCTGGTAGCTGAGCACATAGCCACCCTCTGCTTCTGGAGGTCGGTAAAAGGCACAGAAGCGACAGCCGGAAAGACAGATATTTGTATAGTTGATGTTGCGATCACTCACATAGGTCACCACCGGTTCAGGATGTAGCCGAAGGCGGCAATTATTGGCGAGCGCTGCCAGGGTATAGAAATCAGCAGTCTTCCAGAGGGCAAGGGCATCCTCTTTGGTTAATCTCTCACCTTGCCACGCCTTTTCAGCGATAGAGTTCACAGTATAGTTTACTCCTTGATGTACTCGCGGGCGGGGACCCGCCTGCCTCGCCTTGCTCGCATGGCGGGCAGGTAAATCCCATAAGCGCTCAAATAAGGTTTTTCGTGATCAAGCTAGCCCTAAACAGTTTGATTAGGAAAGCGAAGGAGAACACTGAGCTCTTTCAAATCCCCCCTATGAGGCTGTCCGACAACCCACCGAATGCCTGCTTTTGTCATTCTGAGCGAAGCGAAGAATCTCATGAATTTATGTACTTACTACTTAGAGATTCTTCGGCT
>CAMYLW010000094.1 GCA_947259475.1 Thermodesulfobacteriota bacterium | reverse complement strand
CGGTGACCAGGACGCACTAAGACGATCGGAACCGGTACCATGGAAAAAGATCTCTCCCTGTTAAAGGATGTTCCCACCCAGGTCAAGGACCCGGAACTGGTGAAGAAGAGACGGCGGCAGATAGTGGACGCCGCAGTTGAGTTGTTCATCAGAAAGGGTTTTCACAAAACCACCACTCGCGAGATAGCCCAGAAAGCTGGGCTGTCCATCGGATCAGTTTACGAATACGTCTCGACCAAAGAGGATGTTTTGTATCTGGTCTGCGATGTAATTCATGCTGAGGCGGAGCGGCAGATCAGCGAGGCCCTGGCAAGAAGCGCCGGCGGCCGCGAGACTCTGGCGGAAGTAATCCGGGAATACTTCCTGGTATGCGACCGCATGAGCGATCACATATTGCTGGTCTACCAGGAAACTCAGTCGCTGCCGCGCCGTTGGCGCAAGAAGGTTTTGGAAAACGAAGTTAGATTTGCAGGGTTGTTCAAGGGAGTGTTGGAGAGGTTGGTGAAGGCCGGCGAGTTGCCTGCTCTTGAGGAACGGGCTCTGGAGTTGGTGGCTCACAATATCACGGTTTTGGGGCATATGTGGACTTTTAGGCGCTGGTTTCTCAGGCATCGCTACAGCATTGATGAGTATATAACCATCCAAACAGCCTTGATTTGCGGTGAACTGTTTGGGTCTTAATAGGATTGGAGAGTGTGATGACGGTCAGAGCTGAGGTCTACAAGCCCAGGTGTGCAGTTAGGGTGGTAACGGCCACTTCTCTTTTTGATGGCCACGATGCTGCAATCAACATCATGCGGCGCATTCTCCAGGCCACAGGAGCGGAGGTAATTCATCTGGGGCATAATCGTTCGGTTCACGAGATCGTTGATGCCGCCATAGAGGAGGACGCCCAAGGAATTGCCGTTTCTTCATACCAGGGAGGGCACATCGAGTTTTTCAAATATATGGTGGATCTGCTGAAAGAGAAGGGTGCTCCTCATATCAAGGTTTTTGGCGGCGGTGGGGGAGTGATTCTGCCAGATGAGGCCCAGGAACTGGAAGCCTATGGAGTTGAGAAGATTTACTCTCCAGAAGATGGTGTCCACCTTGGTTTACAAGGCATTATCAACGATCTTGTCGAAAGGATTGATTTCCCCACCGTGGAAAGTGGTAGCGATTTTGAACTTGATCAGCTACGGCCAATAAACAAGCCGCTGGTGGCAAAGCAGGAAAATGGTCACCTGGCCAGGCTGCGGGCCAACATCAGCCAGAGACTCGAAGAGCGTATAATACCGGTGCTGGGAATAACCGGCACAGGCGGGGCGGGAAAATCTTCTCTGACTGATGAGCTGATCCTTCGGTTTTTGCACGATTTCAAGGAGATCAACATTGGTATTCTTAGCACTGACCCATCTCGCCGCAGGACCGGCGGCGCCCTGTTGGGTGATCGTATCAGGATGAATGCCATAGGTACCGAGAGGGTTTACATGCGCTCCCTCGCCACCCGCAAATCACGCACCGAGCTGTCAGAGGCCATAGGGGATGCCATTGAAGTGCTGAAGGCTGCAGGTTTCGACCTGGTAATCGTAGAGACCGCAGGAATTGGCCAGGGAGACGCCGAAATTATCGAGTTGGTGGACCTGTCCACCTACGTGATGACACCCGAGTTCGGTGCCCCGTCCCAGTTGGAAAAGATTGAAATGCTTGATTTTGCCGACCTGATCGTGGTGAATAAGTTTGAAAAGAGGGGCGGCGACGACGCTGTTCGGGAGGTGAGAAAGCAGGTTCAGCGTAACCGTGGTGAATGGGACCGGTCGCCGGAAGATATGCCGGTATTCGGGGCCATAGCCTCCAAGTTCAACGATGATGGAGTAACGGCACTGTATCAAGCTATCTTGGATGGGGTTGAGGAAAAAACAGGGCTGCGTTTTGATTCAAACCTTCCACGGCCAGAGAACCACACCTCCACTTCCAAGACCATCATCGTTCCACCCGAGCGCACTCGGTACTTGGCGGAAATTGCAGAGACGGTTCGCGCTTATCATCGTCGCACTGGTGAGCAGGCCGAGATGGTACGGCGTCACTGGCATCTTCAACAGGCGGCTGCAACACTAGAAGAAGCCGGACAGCCCCAGGACCCTGCCGACATCCTGGCACGGTTGAAAGAGGAGGCAGGCAAGGCTGAGCAGGAGCTGGACGACGAGACACGCCAACTGCTGAAGGAATGGCCTGAGATGAGAGAGGCCTACAGTGGTGATGAATTCGTCTACAAGGTAAGAGAGCGGGAGTTCAAAGTTCCGCTTCATATCGAATCCCTCTCCAGGCAGAAAATCCCACGGGTAGTGTTGCCCCGCTTCAAAGATCCGGGTGAAATATACCGCTGGCTGAGGGAGGAGAATGTACCCGGCCGTTTTCCTTTCACGGCAGGAGTATATCCCTTCAAGCGTACCGACGAGGAACCCACACGGATGTTTGCGGGCGAGGGTGACCCAGCAAGGACCAATCGCCGCTTCAAACTACTTTCCGAGCACCATGAAGCCAAGCGGCTTTCCACTGCCTTTGATTCGGTAACTCTGTATGGCTATGATCCCGACGAGAGGCCGGACATTTACGGCAAAGTGGGTACCTCAGGTGTTAGTGTTTGTAGCTTGGACGATATGAAAGTTTTGTATGACGGCTTCGACCTCTGCGCCCCAAATACCTCGGTATCCATGACCATCAACGGTCCGGCCCCGATCATCCTGGCGATGTTTTTGAATGGTGCAATTGACCAGCAGGCGGATACATTCAAGGCGGAACAGGGACGCGAGCCCACTGAGGAGGAATACCAGCAGATCAGAGCTCATGTATTCAGTACGGTACGCGGCACTGTGCAAGCGGACATTCTCAAGGAAGACCAGGGACAAAATACCTGTATCTTTTCCATCGACTTCGCCCTGAAAATGATGGGCGATATCCAGGAGTTCTTTATCCGAAACAAGGTGGCCAATTTTTACTCGGTTTCCATCTCTGGCTATCACATTGCTGAAGCTGGGGCAAATCCCATCAGTCAGCTGGCATTCACCCTGGCGAACGGCTTTACCTATGTGGAATATTACCTGTCGCGTGGGATGGAGCTGGATAGCTTCGCTCCCAATCTGTCGTTCTTCTTTTCCAATGGCATGGAGCCAGAGTACTCCGTGATCGGCCGGGTTGCCCGACGCATCTGGGCTCTGGCCATGCGTGATATGTACGGGGGCTCGCTTCGTTCGCAGATGCTTAAGTACCACATCCAGACCTCAGGCCGTTCCCTGCACAGCCAGGAAATTCAGTTCAACGATATTCGTACCACCCTGCAAGCTCTGGTTGCCATCTACGATAACTGCAATAGCCTGCACACCAACGCCTATGATGAGGCCATCACTACCCCCACGCCGGAGTCGGTGAGAAGGGCGTTAGCCATTCAGCTCATCGTCAACCGAGAGTGGGGTTTGGCAAAGAATGAAAACGTCAATCAAGGAAGTTTCATTGTCGAAGAGCTGACTCGGTTGGTGGAAGAAGCGGTGCTTATGGAATTTGACCGGATCACTGAACGAGGTGGGGTTTTGGGTGCCATGGAGACCGGCTATCAGCGCAGTAAGATTCAAGAAGAGTCGATGTATTATGAGGGCTTGAAACATAGTGGAGAGTTACCCATCATCGGGGTCAACACTTTCCGTCAGCCGGGTGATAAACCAGAATCGCTGAGTTGTGCAGTGGAATTGGCCCGAGCCACCGAAGAGGAGAAACAGTCGCAACTCAAACGGTTGCAGGAATTTCAGCGACGGCATGAAAAGTATGCTCCGGCTGCTCTGGAAAGATTGCAACAAGTTGCCCTGGCTGGGGAAAACATCTTCGCTGAACTGATGAACACGGTAAGATACTGCAGCCTGGGACAGATTACCCAAGCACTCTTCGACGTTGGGGGGCAATACCGGCGCAATATGTAGAGAGGGCATAGAGCATAGAGCATAGAGTAAAAGACAGCTGGCAGCAGGCAGTAAGAACTACTCACTATGAACTGACAGATTGTAGAGATATTCAATCTCCCTGCCTAAACACCGATCCCGTCATTCCGGAATCCGCCGAAGGCTGATGTCCGGAATCCAGAAAAAAAGGTCTACTGGATGCCGGATCACGACTTTTCGTCGTGTCCGGCATGACGAGTATTGCTCTCTTTGGGCTCTATTAATGGCCTGTTGCTACATTTTGGGAGCTAGTGAGGAGATAAATGTTATTCGAACTGACTGAAGAAGAAAAACTGATTCAAGCGGCGGCGGCGAGATTTGCCAAACAAGAGCTTGAGCCTGCTGCAGCAGAGCTGGATCGCACCAAGAATCGAGATATCCTTCTCACAAATCTGAAGAAGCTGGCCGAGCTCGGTTTTATGGGTGTGAATATTAGTTCTGAGCACGGGGGTCCCGATAGCAACTCGGTGGCCCTGAGTTTAGTCTTGACAGAACTGGGCCGGGGTTGTGCCGCAACCGCAGTGACCACTTCGGTAACCAACATGGTAGCTGAAGCAATTGAGTCCATGGGCACCGAAGCACAGAGGAAAAAGTACCTCAGCAGAATTTGCAGCGGTGAATACCCTGCTGCTGGCTTCGCACTCACTGAGCCTGAGGCCGGGTCCGATGCCTCGGCTGTTTGCACGACTGCGGTTCTCCGGGGAGATCACTGGATTCTCAATGGGCGGAAAATATTCATTACCAGTGGTGCCTATGCTGGAGTCTTCATTATCTGGGCTGTTGTTGACAAAGACGCACCCAGGGGCGAGGGCATAGGTGCCTTTCTGGTGGAACCAGAGTTTGCGGGCTTTGTGGTGGGCAAAGATGAAGCAAAGATGGGGCAGGTCGGCTCTGCCACCAATGAACTCGTTATGGAAGATTGTCGAGTGCCCCGGGAGAATCTGCTGGGCGACGTTAGCAACGGCTATCGAATTGCAGTTTCAGAGTTGGCCGGAGGGCGGATCGGTATTGGTTCTATGGCATTGGGCATCGGTTTGGCGGCGATGGACTATGCCAAAGAATATGCCACCCAGCGGGTACAGTTTGGTAGGCCCATTGCCGAATTCCAGGCGATCCAATGTAAACTGGCCGACCGCTACACTGAGCTCGAGGCAGCACGACTATTGCTGCTCCAGGCCGCCCATTTAAAGGACCAGGGTAAAGACTTTACAAAAGCAGCTTCAATGGCCAAGCTTTACGCCTCCGAGTCAGCAAATCGGGCCTGCTATGACGCCATGCAAATTCTTGGAGGTTACGGCTATTCTCGTGAACACCCCCTGGAGCGAATGGCCCGAGATGTGCGAGTCTGCACCATCTATGAAGGCACGAGTGAAATCCAGAGGTTGATAATTGCACGGGAGTTATTGCGGCAGTAGCCGCGCAAGGCACAAGGCGCAAGAAGGTTATTAGTTCTGCGCCGTTAGACTTCTTGATAAAAGTTAGATAAAATACTAATTTGAAAATTCCACAAATTGCCGTCGCGGGACCGAGGAGAAGGGTGTGTCACCGGGAGATGGTTACAACCCGCTTCGTCGCTACGAGGTTATATTTTCCAAGGGAGGCTGTTAATGTCGGAGGCTGATTTATATGATGTCGTAATCGTTGGAGGTGGCCCTGGCGGGCTTAGTGCCGGAATATATGCCATGAGAGCAGCGTTGGAGACGATCCTCATCGAGAAAGGTGCTGCTGGTGGACAGGTAGCCATATCTGACGCTGTGGAGAATTATCCCGGTTTTGAGCACATAACCGGTTATGAATTATCGCAAAAATTCCTCCAGCATGCTCAATCATACGGTATGGAGATAGTGCAGGAAGAGGTTGTGGCAGTGGAGCCAGGGCTGGATTTTCATACCGTTCGGCTCGCCAATGGCGACATCCTTAAGACTCACACGGTTATTCTGGCGACCGGTGGCAGTCCCCGCAAACTCGATATTCCTGGCGAGGATGAATACTATGGAAAGGGAGTCTCTTACTGTGGGGTTTGCGACGGCTTCTTTTTCAGGGAGAAAACTGTAGTAGTTGTGGGGGGTGGAGATACAGCCGCCGAAGAGGCTCTCTACCTTGCTAAACTAGCCAAGCACGTTTATCTGGTCCACAGGCGGGATGCACTGCGGGCCAGCATGATCCTCCAGCAGCGGGTCAAAGATGAGTGTAAGATTGAGATTCTGTGGAACTCGATTGTCACCGAAATCAAAGCCAATGACGAAGGCGTTAATGCAGTCGATTTACAGGATACCCAAACCGGCGAACAGCGGGAATTGTCCACAGATGGTGTCTTTGTCTTTGTAGGCTTCGTTCCCAACAACCAGCTGGTTCCCGCCGGCATAAAAATGAATGCTGATGGATACGTGGTCACCAACGAGAAGTGTGAGACGAATATGCCGGGTATATACGTGATCGGTGATCTGAGAGAAAAATATGCCAAGCAGATTGTGGTAGCCGCTGCCGACGGCTGCACTGCCGCGCTGGTTGCGGCCTATTTTGTGGAGATGAAGAAGTCGGGTGAGGCGGTATGTGAGACTCCGGAGGAGATACTGAGTGAGGCGCAGTGAGATGATTTCGGATTGCGGAATGCGGATTGCGGATTTAAAAAGACATAGGGCATTCGCGAGACAGGCGGGAAAGGCGAGAAAGGGAAGGTAGGGTTCAGTGTTCTGCTTCTAAGTTTCTTTTTCCTGACACCCGACACCTGACACCTGAAACCATGAGATTTGGTGCTTGTAATTTGAGATTTTGCAGTGTTTCAGCACACCGTTGTTTTTTGGATGTTGACCTAAGTCAAAGCAATCTCCTCTGCACTCAGATAGACTTGAGGCGACACTTGGAGGAGGTAGACCAATGCAAAATGACGATATCAGCTGTCCTGGTCAGAACACCATGTTCTGGAAGCCAGACGATATTTTTGACGTAAGATGTCCTAGCTGTGATCGGCCGGTGGAATTTTGGAAAGACGACAGCAAGCGCACGTGCGAGTGCGGCCACCGCTTTCTGAACCCAAAGCGCGACCTGGGTTGCCTGGAATATTGCAAGTACGCTGAGCAGTGCATGCCCGAGATGTTTGAAGGGGAAAGTCTCAAGGCCCTCTATCGTGACCGGCTTCTGGTTACTGCCAAAATCAAAATGAAACCGGACGATGCCAGTCTTGAGCGCAGCCAGAAGATAGCGGAGCTGGTCGAGGAGATTCTTGATGAAGAGGGTGGCCAACCGAAAGTGGTATTCGCCGCCACAATTCTGGGGAACTTGGTGTTGAATTCTCAGACTCACGGAGAGCAATCAGCTTCTGCAGCTCAAGGGGATAGCCCCAGTGCGATTACCAGAAAGGTTCTTGCTGATATAGGGACTGAAAAAGAGGTTACTGATCAGGTCTGCCAGATCATTGAAAATAGGATTAATGGAACAAGTTCTGAAGACCTCGACTCTAAGATTGTCTCGGATGCACTGATGCTTGCTGATCTTTTGGATAAAAAGGCTCTTCTTGAGGAGGCCGCCCTTGAGCGGTTGGTTGACAGTAAGATCCAGACCGAAACCGGCAAACGTGTTGCTCGAGAGCAACTTCTTTCAGAATAAATGGTGAATTTTTAAACCACGAAGAGCACGAAGAGATTTTGCTAGCAATCAGAAGACCCGGCAAGAGTAGATCTTGCCGGGTTTTTTGATGATTTTGAGATGATCCTAGACTCCTTACCAAGAAGTCTATTTAATCCCAGAAAACCTGGTCCTCCAGGCCAGTCTAGGATCCCGCCTCTTTTATATTTTGAATATCGAAACTGGGGACCCGCCCGCAGGGTGGGGAGTCCGAAGGACAATATCGAACAAGGAATTTCGAACAGCAGAAGTTTT
>CAMYLW010000093.1 GCA_947259475.1 Thermodesulfobacteriota bacterium | reverse complement strand
TGTGGCTGCGCACAGGCTCGGTCAGGACGAAGCGTACTTCACCGTACGTGAGATCCTGGCCGAGGCGAGCACAGCCGTCCCGCCAAAGGCGGGACTATAGTGCGAGCCTAGCGATTTTAGCCGGTGTGGGTTTGCAACGTTAGGGAAAGATTAATTTGACTTTTCCTCCAGCGTCAGAGACCATATGTTAGGTTGCAGTATACCCAATCACCACTACAGTAGCAGGATAGGATCATGAAAGACATTGTTGCCTTTGTCATGGCTGGTGGTAGGGGCGAAAGGCTCATGCCCCTTACCCAGGACCGCACCAAGCCCGCCGTTCCTTTTGGTGGCATCTATCGCCTTATCGATCTACCCTTGAGTAACTGTATCAATTCACAGGTGTACAAGATCATCATTCTACCCCAATATAAGTCCCAGTCTCTCCATGACCACCTGGAAGACGGCTGGAATATCTTTAATCAGAAGCTGGGTCACTTCTTAAGAATCGTCCCACCTCAACAGCGGACAGGGCTTGATTGGTATCGAGGTACCGCCGATTCTATTCGCCAAAACCTCTATCTCATTGAGCGTTACAGGCCAAGCCACGTCTTGATCCTTTCAGGTGACCACATTTACAAAATGGACTATAGCCTGTTTGCCAACTACCACCAGGAGAGAGAGGCAGATGTTACCATCTCGCTTCTCGAGGTGGGAACAGAACTGGCACATCAGTTCGGGGTGGCCGAAGTGGACGAAAAATTTCGCATTCTTGGTTTTCAGGAAAAACCCAAAGAGGCTCCCAAGACTATACCGGGAGACTCCAGCCACGTGTTGGCCTCCATGGGAATTTACCTTTTCCGGACGGAGACTCTGGTTGAAGTTCTCACATCCGGAAATGAAGTCGACTTCGGCCGCGACATCATTCCTAATCTCCTGAACTCCCACCGGATCTATGCCTATCCCTACCGGCAACAGAATAAAATCGAGGACTATATCTACGTGACCATGCCGGATGGCGAACGGCAATTGCGACTGGAACCCCATACCAAGGATTCTGCCTATTGGCGCGATGTGGGAGACTTGGATGCCTACTGGAACGCCAACATGGATCTCACCGGAGTGGAACCCTATTTCAATCTTTACGGACAGCGGTGGCCTCTTCACACCTACCAGACCGCAGCCCCACCCGCCAAGTTTGTTTTTGCTACCGAACGGTCTGACGGTTTTCGGGTTGGGAAAGCCCTTGATTCTCTGGTCGCTCCTGGCTGCATCGTGAGTGGTATCGTGCGAAACTCTGTACTGTCTCCTAATGTGATAGTCCGGAGTTGGGCTCAGATAGACGAGTCAGTTATTATGGATAGAGTGGTGGTAGGGCGACACTGTAAGATCAAAAAAACAATCATCGACAAACACAATATAATCCCACCTAAAACCACAATTGGCTACAACCCGAGTGAGGATCGCAAACGTTTCACCGTGACTACCAGGGGTATTGTGGTGATACCGAAAGGGTATTTTAGGGAGGAGTAATAAACACCCCCTCTCACCACCCTATGGTTTCTTGCAGATCTTTATCTGCTTCCTATGATGAACAGAGTCTGAAAACTCATGCACTTGCAAACAGAGTACATTCATTTTCCCAGTAGGGAAGCGCGGAGCAGGTACGTTGCAAGAAGGTTCCAGACATATCTTTCTGATTCTCTTCTGGACGTCGGCTGCTTTGAGGCACCACTCAGAGATATTCTCGAAGGAATCGAATATACAGGAATCGATGTGGCTGGTAAACCTGACGTCCGGTTGAACCTAGAGAACTGTACCGAGCTACCATTTACGACAGGTGAGTTCCATTGTGTTATATGTATCGACGTCCTTGAGCATTTGGACAATATGCACGCAATTTTCGATGAGATAGTCAGAGTGGCAAAGCGCTATATTATCATCTCTCTTCCCAACTGTTGGCGCGATGCCAGGCGCCCAATTGAAAGAGGAAAGGGCACATTTGCTCACTATGGCTTGCCCGTCGATCCTCCAATGGACCGACATAAATGGTTTTTCAATTATACGCAGGCTAGGGAATTCATAGAACGGCAATCTCAAAAGAACTCTTTAGGAATTGTGGAAATGTTCGCAACAGAAAAGCCAAAGCCATGGCCGGCAAGAGCGTTCAGAAAAATCCTTTACCAAGGAGAACGTTATAGAAACAGATATACCCAAACGGTGTGGGCTGTATACGAAAAACACAAGTAGATATGATGAGGGGCTGACGCTATTTCCTACTTTAAAGTGGTGGCCGACGGAGATGAAAGTCAGTATTCTGCTCGAAATTGTAAGCCACCTGCAGCGCTAACCTCTCCTCAAAATGCGGCGCCAGTATCTGCAAGCCAATGGGCAATCCTTCACTGGTGAAGCCGCATGGAATAGAAATGCCTGGAATTCCAGCCAAGCTGGCTGGCAGGGTGAAGACATCCGAGAGGTACATTTGCAGGGGATCGTCTACCTTCTCCCCTAAAGGGAAGGCCGCTGTTGGCGCCACCGGGGTAACCAGGGCCTGGCATTGTCTGAAAGCCGTGAGAAAATCCTCGCGCATCAGGGTACGGACCTGCAACGCTTTCTTGTAATAGGCGTCGTAGTAGCCAGCTGACAGGGCATAGGTTCCGAGCATTATTCTCCTCTTCACTTCAGCGCCAAAACCCTCGGATCTACTTTTTCGATACATCTCCATGAGGGTTTTCCCTTCCCGGTCTCTATAGCCGTACTTGACGCCATCGTAGCGCGCCAGATTGGAACTGGCCTCCGCAGGAGCAATTATGTAGTAGGCAGCTACACCATATTCAGTATGAGGAAGTGAGACTTCGATGGCTCGTGCCCCCAGACTCTCAAGGGTCTTAATTGCCTGCCGTACAGCCCGTTCCACCTCCGGGACCAACCCCTCCACAAAGTATTCCCGGGGAATTCCCACCGTGACGCCTGCCAAACCCTCCAGGAGATTCTCCCTGTAATCCGGAACCTCCTTGGGCACCGAAGTAGAATCTCGCTGGTCGTATCCTGCAATTACATTGAGCAGCAAAGCAGCGTCTGTGACATCTTTGGTAATCGGACCGACTTGATCGAGGGAAGAGGCGAACGCCACCAGGCCGTATCGAGACACACGCCCATAAGTAGGTTTGAACCCTACCACTCCACAATGTGATGCAGGTTGGCGTATTGACCCTCCAGTATCCGAACCGACAGCAGCGATACACTCATCTGCCGCTACAGCAGCTGCTGAGCCGCCGCTGGAACCACCCGGTATGCGGTCGAGATTCCAAGGGTTTCGCGTCGGTCGAAAAGCCGAATTCTCATTGGAGGATCCCATGGCGAACTCGTCCATGTTCGTCTTGCCCAGGAGGATACCGCCGGCCTCTTTAAGTTTCAGAGCAACAGTGGCGTTGTAAGGCGGCACAAAATTAGCCAGGATATGAGAACCACAGGTTGTTCGAATCCCCTTGGTACAGATAACATCCTTCACGGCCAATGGCACGCCGGCAAGGGGTTTTGTGGTATCACCATAGCCCTGTTTATCCCAGCTTCTTGCCTCCTCCATTGCTCTCTCTTCAGCAAGGGAGAGATAGGCGGCAACCCTGGGCTCCAACATCCTAATTCGTTCATAGATGGTACCTGTCACTTCTTCGGCGGTAGTCTCTCCCTGATCTAATAGCCTGCGTAGTTCATGTATGGTCAAATCATATAGCTTCATGATTGGTCTTTCCAAGGGTCCAACTCAGACCTTAAATCTTTCAACAATTTATTTGAAGTTATTTCTCAATAACGTAAAATTAATCTATTATTATTATGATGTTAATCATATTCAATAGGAATGTTTGGTGGCTTCCGCGTAAAGCGCCCGTCTCCGGGTTAGATTACCCTCGGCACCACAAATTCAGCATCATTGTCCTCCGGAGCGTTTTTCAGAGTCTCTGTTCGATCCATAGACTCCTCAACAATATCCTCCCTGAAAGCGTTGTTAAGATCGACGACATGTGAGGTGGGAACAACCCCAGTGGTATCCAACTCGTTGAGCTTTTCCATATAGAGCAAAATCTCGTTCAACTGCTCTGTGAGGTTCTGCTTTTCCTCAGTGCTAACCTCCAGGCGAGCGAGTCTTGCCACGTGCCCTACCTCTTCAACCGTAATTTTCATCAATAGCGCTCCCTGATCAATTTATGAATCCTGGGATTTAGGGATTATAGTGGAACAACTGGCTGCTTACTCAATCCTCAATTCCAAAATCCCTCCATTTCTAATTCCGCAATCCCAAAGGTACCCGCTGCCCACCGATCACTGGTTTGTTGTTGATAGGACCGCTTCCGGGGGAGGCGAAGATTTCATTGGTAAGTGAGATCTCTGCCCTTCACTGAAGAACTCCAATGACTTTTGTCGCTGGCGCAGTACCCCATAGTCCACCTGGATTTCTTCCATTCGTCTCCTGTGGATGGTGATCAAAAAAGGCGGTTTATGCACCTCTCCATCTGGACCAACTGATGCTGCCCCCGCCACTCCAGGCAAAGATTGTATTCCCAAAAGAGCATTACGAAGTAATTGCCGAGATGTTACCCCTGGTTGATGGAGAGCATCTACAAGCAATCGCATAGTATCATAGGCCTGAGCCTCGAGGTACCCTGGCTTGTCGCCAAAGGATTCCTGATAGCGAGCGACGAATTGACTGGTCAAGGGCAGATTGCTCTCAGTGAAAAAGCCATCCACAAAAACAGAATCTTGCAGATAAGGGGCTGCCATCTCCACAAGTTTTGGTGAGTTCCAGAGGTTGGTTCCCAACAGCCTAATCCCCGTGACATCATGATATGCCAGCTGGGGTGCAATGAGACCAACTTGGTTATAGCCATCGGGAATAAAGATCGCATCGAAATCCATAATCGGCAGCAGTTCTTCTTCTAATGGTTCAGTGCTTCCTTCTGCCAGGTTCGCTGCAGCCTCACCTTCCTTGGCTTGGTCGGGAATCTCGCTTTCAGGGCGAGGGTAGTAAAGCCCAACGAGTTTCTTAATCTGCTCTGCAAAATCTGTTTGGGATGGTTCATAGGCTTCCACTCCTCGAATCTCCCCTCCCAGCCGATCCACTTGGTCCCAAAACAACTGTACTAGTCTGGTGCCGTAATTATCGTTGGGGTAGAGAATAGCAAAACGTCTGTAGCCGAGTCCAAGCACCGCGTACTCCACCAATGCCTTTGCCTGCTGCTCATTGCTGAGAAAATAACGAAACACGTAGCCACCAATCTCGCTGACTCCCTCTTTTTGGCTGAGAGTGATTATGGGAACCCAGAGTTTTTCTGCCTCCTTGGCAGCCGCCTCCGCAGCTACTCGGCTCAAAGGTCCAATAATGGCAGCGACCCTGTGGTCCAGAACAAGGTCGCGCACTGCTGCTACAGCCAGATCTGGATCACCCCCACTGTCCCTGATAATCAGTTGGATGTCACCAGCACCAGGAACCATGATTCGAAGATCTTGGGCTGCCATCACTAATCCCCGAAGCACCCTATCACCATAGGCCTGATAGCGACCACTAAGAGGCAGGACGCAACCTACTGTAGTCATCTCAACCTTGAGCCACTCCTCCACCCTTTCTGACATCATTTTCCAGGTCTCTGCCAGTGGATGGAGCGACTGCTCCGCTATAAGAACCTCGAGCTGTTGCAGAGCTATACCCAATCTCCCCTCCTCCATATCGATCTCCACCATGCGTGTCTGCAACTGGAAGTTGGGAAAACCATCTGGATACTCTGCAAGTAGGGTACGTACCAGATTCCGATCGAGACGCTCCAGAGCACCAGCTACCTTGGTGGCCAGTTCTGCACGTTTCTCCTCTTCGGCGAGCTCGTACGCTTTAACATACCACCTCACTGCCTCAGTGTAATTGCCTTCTGCCTCCTGGGCTGCAGCCACAACTTCGGCAGCCTCACTTCTTTGAGATCTTTCAGGCAAATATGTTGCGAGTGATCTCCCGGTCTCCACCGCATCATTGAAGCGCTCCAATCTGAGATAGCAGCGTAGCAGCCACAGCCGGGCCGCATCTCCCTCCGGCCTTACCGGGAACTCATTTATCACTTGTTGAAACACCAAAGCAGCCTGTTCGTAGCCCTCCAAACGAAAATATATTTCGCCCTGTCGCAGCAGTGCCTTCGCCGCTTGCGGACTTCGCGGAAAGGCCATAACAAGCTGACGATACTGCTGGGCCGCCTCTTCTAAGTTACCCTCCTGCAAGGCTGATTCCGCCTTTGCCAGCTGTTGGCGGGCCTGCTTCTCCTCAGCACTGGGCGGAGCTTCTACGGCAACCTCTTTCTTGGCCGGCATCAAAGCACAACCAAACAGAATAAATGGCAACAGGAAAAGCCCGAGCCGTTTACTGACCTTCGTTAATGGGCTCATAGGTATTTTTCCACCTCTTGTTGTTAGGCGTATAGCACAGAGTATCATTTCACATTTCTCATTTGGCATTGGTCATTACAAGCATTGCGTCAAAGTTAAAAATGCCAAATGAGAAATGTGAAATCCGGAATCCGAAATAAAAAAAGGGTGCTCCAACCTCCAAAAACGAGGTCATATGTAGCACCCTTTCCAGTAATTAAGCAAGCCCTTAGCCCGGATACTTCGTGAATTGCTGTCGCGAGACCACGAAGATGGGCGT
>CAMYLW010000092.1 GCA_947259475.1 Thermodesulfobacteriota bacterium | reverse complement strand
CGTTGGTCTGTTGGCCGCGGATGATTTCCACCAGTGGCAGCACTGCTACCGGGTTGAAGAAGTGGAAGCCCACCACACGTTCTGGGTGTTTGAGCTTAGAGGCCATCTCTGAAACCGATAGACTGGAGGTGTTGGTGGCAAAGATGCAGGTTTCGGAGACTACTTGCTCGGCCTCGGCGAAGACCTGCTGTTTAATCTCCATTTGCTCGAATACCGCCTCGATGACAAAGTCACAGTCTGCGAAGTCAGCCCAGTCAAGGGTGCCTTTTACCAGAGTGAAAAGGTAGCGGGCCTTTGCTTCAGTGAGTCTTCCTTTTTCCACCAGCTTGGCAAGTTCAGCCTGAATGTAGCCTAGACCCTTCTCCAGAAACTCCTGTTTGATATCCTTCATGACCACCGGCACTTCATAGCGGCGAAGGAAAAGAAGTGCTAGCTGGGAGGCCATGAGGCCCGCTCCGATGAAACCCACTTTCGTCACTTTCTGAGGTTTGATCTCAGGAACACCGGCAGGACGTTTGGCCCGCCGTTGGACCAGATCGAAGGAGTATATGCTCGCTTTACATTGGCGGCTTTTGATGAGATCCCCCAGGGCTCTGTCCTCTTCCGCGAATCCTTGCTCCACATCCCAGCTAAAAGAGCCCTCGATTAGTTCCAGGGCGCGATAGGGTGCAACGGCAGCGCCATGTACTTTGCTGTCCACGAAGGCTCGGGCTTTCTCTATCAGTTGCTTAAGATCGCTTGAGTCAACCTCCGCACGTTCCACCTGTTCACTGCCCTCTATGATGCCTTCCAGAAAACGGATGGAATCATCCAAAAACTCAGCAGAGTCGAATAAGCGATCGGCCAGCCCCATCTCGAAAGCCTGGAAACCCTTGATCATGCGATTCTGGTTCAAGGGGTTGAAAATTATGAGCTCCAATGCCTTCTCCGGGCCAATTAAAAGGGGTGCCAAGGTAGAGCCGCCCCAACCTGGGACGATTCCCAGGAAGCATTCGGGGAAAGCGATGGCGGTTACACTTTTAGAAACAGTGCGGTAGTCACAAGACAAGGCTATCTCCAGGCCGCCTCCTAGGGCTGCGCCGTTTACAGCCGCCACCGTGGGGTAGGGCAGGTCCATTATGCGCTTGAAGGTTGCATGGCCAAATTGACCAATGGCTTTTCCCTGCTCAAAGGTGTTGATAAAAGGAATCTGGGTAAGATCGGCACCCGCGGCAAAGATGTAGTGTTTCCCGGTAAGCAAAAAACCCTTGACGTCCGACTCCTTTTGAATCGTTTCCAGGGCCCGGTTCAAGGAGGTGAGCCCCTCTTCGTCGAAAGTGGTGGGTTTCTTGTAATCTTCACCATTGTCCATGGTCACCAGAGCGATCTTGCCCACTCTAGAGTTATAGAAATGGGTGTAGAACTGAGTGACGATTTTGGCCATTATTTTTCTCCTTACAATTTAGGTTGGCCGGTCAAACCAATTACTTCTTGTTCTTCTTCGGTGCAGATTTTTTCTTTGGTGCTTTCTCACCGTTGCCTTGCAGATTCTCCCATATTACTGAACCTCCCTGGCCGAGTCCGACACACATGGTTGCCAGACCGTACTTTGCCTTGGGGTTTTCAGCAAACTCGTGCATCAGGTGGATCATCAAACGAGGGCCTGATGACGCCAGGGGGTGGCCGAAGGCAATGGCTCCTCCCCATGGGTTGAGGCGAGGCTCGTCGGGCACTGTGAGGTCGAATTCTTTCATAAAGGCAATGCACTGCACAGCAAAGGCCTCGTTGATTTCAATCAGATCGATATCGTCCATGCTGAGCCCCGAGATCTTAAAGACCTTGTGGGTGGCAGGGATGGGGCCCAAACCCATGACCTCTGGTCTGACTCCGGCGTAGGTGTAAGCCACCATACGCATCTTGGCCTGAATTCCTAGCTCCTTGGCTTTGTCCGCCGCCATGAGCAGGACACCACAAGCGCCATCATTAAGTCCTGAAGCATTGCCAGCAGTTACATTTCCCAGGGGACGAAAGGGTGTCTTCAGGTCTTTCAACCCCTCCATGGTGGTATCTGGACGTGGTTGCTGGTCACGATCGGCAACCACCCAACTTTTCTGTGAAAGCATGGCGTATTCATCCGCCATCTCCTTGGATATCTCCGGAAACATGTCATGGAGATTTTCAGCAGTTTTTCCCATAATCAGTGCATCTTCCGAAACCAATCGATCCACCAGAAACCGAGGGTTGGGATCAGCGGTGGCGGCCATGGGATGATGGCCCATATGTTCCACCCCGCCTGCTATGGCGATATCAAAAGCGCCCAGGGCAATTTCCGAGGCGGCGGTTGTAACCGCAGTCATTCCCCCGGCACACATGCGATCCACCGAGGCTCCAGCGCACTTTTCAGAGAGTCCTGCCAGGATGGCAGAGGTCCGCCCCAGGGTGAGTCCCTGATCTTTTTCCTGGGTGGTGGCACCCCACACGTTCTCTTCCACCATATCGGGACCGACCTGGGGGTTGCGACGCAAGAGTTCACGGATGACTTTCACCACCATGTCATCTGCGCGGGTGTCCCAGAAAAATCCCTGTTCTCCAGCTCTGCCGAACGCTGTGCGAATACCGTCCACCAGGACTACTTCTCGTGATTTCATATTTGGCTCCTTCTAGCAAAAAGGATACTGTTGGTTATAGGTCGTCGATTTCCACTCAGTGTTACTGATTGCTGGGACATAAACTTAGCCACAAAGATCACCAACGCTTAAAAATTTGGCATATGGGATGTGGGATGCAAAGAGAGACAAGGGTGTGTGACCCCACATCTCACATCTGTTATCCCTTTGTAATCTCCTTACTTTTCGTAGTGCAACACCTGCTACTGTGCCTCATCAGGACAAGGTAAAAGCTTCTTCCGGGATCTCGACTGCAGCCCGCTGTCCGCTCATGATCGCCTTGGCCTTGCCCTGGGCCAGAGAGAGAATGTTGGTAATAAAGAATTCGGCTGAGGCTACCTTACCCCGATAGAAGGCGGCGCTTCTATTGGAGGCCAGTACCTCACGCTGAGAATGAGCATCCTTGGCACCGGCATCAACATAAATCTCTTGGAGACGGCGCTGGGCGATCAACGCCTGCCACAGCAACATGAAGCCAACAGCAATATCTCCGAACAGTTCCAGATACGGGGTGGCGTACAGGAGAGTCTCAGTATAGTCTTCGGTCATGCCTTTCAGGCCGAAGTACTTTGTTACCTCAATAAGCTGCTGGCGGGCAGCTTCAAAAGTGGCCACCAGTTCACGCAGTTCAAAATTCTTGCGAGCCCATCCGAGGAACTCTTCAGTTTCTGCAATAAGTCGTTTGAAAAGCTGTCCCCTTTTGATAACCAGTTTGCGACCCACCAAGTCCAAGGCCTGAATACCATTTGCACCCTCATAGATGGAGGCGATCTTACAGTCCCGCAAGAACTGCTCCACCGGGTGTTCCTGGCAGTAGCCATAGCCTCCCAGTACCTGGATGGCGGTTTCACAGACCCGAAAGCCCATGTCGCTGCCATAGGCTTTGCAAACCGGGATGAGGATGTCAATGAAGTCCTGGTATTTTTCTCTCTCCTGGTCATTTTCGGCAGAACGTACCATGTCGTCGCAAAAGCCGACGTAATAGAGAAGAGCTCGTAACCCTTCGCTCACTGACTTCATGAACATGAGCATCCTTCGTACATCGGGATGATTGATGATAGCCACTTTTGGTGCAGCAGGATCTCTTATCCGGCTCGCATCTGACCCCTGGGTCCGTTCCTTGGTGTACTGGAGGGCATAGAGATAGGCGGCGCTGGCATGACTTTGACCCTGCATGCCCACAAAAAGCCTTGACTCATTCATCATCTGGAACATGATTCGCATTCCCTGGTTGGCTTCACCCAAGAGGTAACCGATGCAGTTGTTGTTTTCCCCAAAGTTCAGAGTGCTGGTGGCGGAGCCGTGAATTCCTAGCTTGTGCTCGATGCCGGGGCAAATCACGTCGTTATCCACCAATTCACCGTTTTCCGGGCGAAGCTTGGGAATAATGAAGAGGGAGATACCCTTAGTGCCCGGCGGTGCCCCTTCAATCCTAGCCAGCACCATGTGGACAATGTTTTCGGTAAGATCGTGCTCGCCGCAAGAGATAAAGGTCTTGGTGCCGGTGATGGAGTAGGTGCCATCATCATTGCGGATTGCCTTGGTGCGCAGAGCACCAACATCGCTTCCAGCCTGAGGTTCAGTGAGGCACATGGTCCCACTCCACTCACCACTGTACAATTTGTCCATAAAGGTACGCTGCTGCTCTTCGGTTCCGAAAACCTCAAGGAGTCTGGCAGCTCCGTGGGTGAGTCCGGGATACAGAAAAAGGGACAAATTGGCTGCTCCGAAGGCTTCGATGGCGGCGAGCCCCATGACGACCGGGAATCCCTGCCCCCCGGCTTCCAAGGCCTCAGCCATGGAGAGCCAACCGCCTTGTCGATAGATTTCATACGGTCGGTGGTAGGATTCGGGAACTCTTACTTTGCCGTCCTCCCAGACACATCCCTGCTCATCACCCTTGCGGTTGGCCGGGGCCATCTCATTCTCCGCCAGCTTCCAGGCCTGCTCAAGGACCAAGTCGTACATTTCCTTAGAATACTCGGCATATTTGGCGGTGTTGCTGAGCTGCTCTATTTCTAGCTGCTCATAGAGGACGAATTTGACATCTCTTTCATCCACCAGTAAATTTGCCATTGTTATCTCCTTCAAGAGCTGTCAGCAATCAGCGCTCAGCTTCCAGAGAAAGGAATGAGGTGAATAATCGTAAAGAATCCCGTATTGGTCATGCAAGTTTCCTACCTTCTTGCTGACAGCTGATCGCTGACCGCATTATTCTCTAAGCCCCCGAATGAACAAGTCGGCCAAGGGATCTGCCATCTGAGTAAGGTCGTAGTTCCTGCCGGCCAGCAACCATGAGGTGACTGTTTCATCCATTGCCCCGAAAAATGCTCTTTTGATTGCACTCAAATAAAGATCCTTACGAAACAACCCCTGCTGCTGGCCTTTCTCGATAATCTCACCAATGAGGTCAAAATAGCCCTTGAGATCCGCTTTCGGGTAAGCGCTCATGAAATGACGGCTCTGGCGGAGCTCGAGTTGAAATACTGCTGCCAGATCGGGACGATTTTGCATCTCCAACAGGTGGAGCTGAACAAGTTTTCTCAGCTTGATCTCCGCGCTCTCCTCCTGAGCTAACTGGCTGTGGAACTCATCAATAAACCCTTGAACCTTTTCCTCGAAGATACTGATGAGAAGGTTATCTTTGCTTTTGAAATAAAGGTAGATGGTGCCGGCTGCCACTCCAGCCTCTCGTGCGACAGCAGCCATGGTTGCCTGGTGATAACCATTTTGGGCAAAGGTAGTTATGGCGGCATTCATAATCCGGTCGCGTTTGTCATCGCCTTTTCGTACCCGAACCATCCTTACATTACCTCTGCGAGACTGCTTCCTATGGGGACAAGGAGCATCCCACTTGTTTTATGAATGAATATTCATTCATTATTTATAGTATATGAAAGGGAGTATAATTGTCAATCTTTTTATTGTCTTCTTGTAAATTCAGTTTTTACATATATTTATATAAAAATCAGTATTCAGGGGCAGATTGAATTACGGGAAATACTACGGCAGAGCATGAATGAATAGCTATTCATTTATGCTCGTGTTCAAGAGTGAACCCGGACACCTTTCGTCTGGCGAGGCGCGTTGAACATGTGAACATCCTTGCTCATCCAGAAAAAAGGTTCTACAATTCGGATATTTCGCAAAGCGCGAAGCGCATAGCGCCAAGCGTGAGGGACATGCTTAGGAGGTAAGACTTATGACCGAGAAGTTTCGGCATCTTGGCAGTGGTGAGAGCAAGTACGAATACCAAGTGAACCCAGAGCTCTTGGAGACTTTTACCAATCCGTATCCAGATCGCCAATACAAAGTGGCTTTTACCACCCAGGAAGTGACGAGTCTCTGTCCAATCACCGGTCAGCCCGACTTCTACCGTATAACCATCAGGTATATCCCCGCTAGTCACTGCTTGGAGTCCAAATCGCTGAAACTTTATTTTTTTAGTTTTCGACAGAGTGGGATGTTTGCCGAGACCATGGCCAACCGTATTCTGGACGATCTGGTCCAGGTATGCGGACCCCGTTGGATGCAGGTGGAAAGTGTAATGAACCCGAGAGGCGGCATTGGCCTAACTGTTGTGGTGGAGCACGGCGTCGATGATCTCGTCTGATCTGCAACGAGCTGAGAGTTATTTAGCGTTGCTGGCCTGCGTTTATTCTGGCAGCTTGGTGCTGGCTGCGGTAATGGCGAGCAAGATTATTACCGTGGGGCGTTTGGTGGTTCCTGCCGGTGTGCTCGCCTATTGCTTTACATTTCTTATCACGGACGTCATCAGTGAAATCTGGGGCAAAGAGCAAGCTCACACTGTGGTTATAGGCGGGTTTATCACCCTGGTTCTTGTCTTTGTGCTCACCGGCCTGAGTATTCTCTGGCCGCCCGCACCTTTCTGGCCGCACCAGCAGGCCTACGCAACTATCCTCGGGAGCAGTGCGCGGATCATGATAGCCAGCCTTGTCGCCTATGTCTGCAGTCAGTATCATGATGTTTGGGCCTTTCATTTCTGGAGGCGGGTGACGAAGGCACGATTCTTGTGGCTCCGCAACAATGCCTCCACGATAGTCTCGCAATTGCTTGATAGCGTAGTGTTCATTACCATAGCCTTCTACGGCAGCATGCCACTGGTGCCGCTTATCGTGGGACAATGGGTGGTAAAGGTAGGGATCGCAGTGCTCGATACCCCTTTGGTTTATCTATTTGTCTACCTGCTGAGAAGGAAGTTGCCAGCGGCGAAGCGAGAGGCAAATCTTCGGTCCCAACAGGAGTAGGGTGGGGGCCGTAGCCGCCACAAGATTTTTTTCTTGCGCTCAGCAGATCGGCTAGGATAAACAGAAAGGCACATCAAACACATTACAGTTTTGGAGGTTAGGGTTGTATGAAAATCCTTATTAGTGACGGCCTCGCTCAGAAAGGGATTGATCTGCTCAGCAGTGTTTCTGAGTTTGAGGTGGAATTCAGACCTGGGCTTTCTGCCGCAGAGCTTAAAAGTGCTGTCAGTGATACTGAGGCGCTTGTCATTAGAAGTGGCACCAAGGTGACCGCAGATGTTATTGCCTCGGCATCAAGGCTCAGAGTTATCGGCCGGGCCGGAATAGGATTGGACAATGTGGATATCGCTGCGGCAAGCAAGCGGGGTATTGTGGTAATGAACACCCCGGACGGAAATGTGATTACCACGGCCGAACATACCGTGGCCATGCTGATGGCGTTATCCAGGAACATCCACCAGGCCACCACTTCCATGAAAGCGGGGCAATGGGAGAAGAAAAAATTTCTAGGACAGGAAGTCTACCATAAGACCTTGGGTATTATCGGTGTCGGTCGTATCGGGCGGATTGTGGCCGAACGTGCCGCGGGTTTACAGATGCATGTAATCGCTTACGATCCCCACCTTGAGCCTGAAACCATTCAGAAGCTAGGGGTTGTGGCGGTTGATTTAAACGAACTCTACCAGCGTTCGGACTATATCAGTGTACACACTCCCCTTACCAGAGATACCAAAGGGTTACTCAACCATGAGGCCTTTGCCAAAATGAAAGAAGGGGTAATGATCATAAACTGTGCCCGCGGGGGCATTGTGAACGAGCAGGATCTGTATGAGGCAATCACCAGCGGCAAGGTCGCAGGTGCAGCCCTGGATGTGTTTGAACAAGAGCCGCCTGGTGACCATCCCCTGCTCAAGTTAGGGCAAGTCATCTGTACCCCTCATCTAGGGGCCTCCACTGGCGAAGCCCAGGAAAATGTGGCCGTGGCCATTGCCGAGCAGATAAAGGAGTTTCTCCTCGCCGGGGGCATCCGGAATGCCGTAAATACACCACAGATAAGCTGCGAACTGATGAGCGAAATATGCCATTATCTCACGCTTGCAGAGAGATTGGGGTCTTTTCTGGGGCAGATAACTCAGGGTGCCATGAAAGAGGTGACCATTGAGTACAGGGGCGGCGTGGCTCATTTGGACACAGAGCCCATTACGCTGGCGGCGTTAAAGGGACTTTTGGAGCCCATCCTTCAGCATGAGGTCAATTATGTGAACGCTCCTATCCTGGCAAAGGAAAGGGGAATTGTGGTGAAGGATTCGAGGAGTGAAGAGGCTCAGGATTACCTGAACCTCATAACGATTCAAGTCAGAAGTACGGCAGAGGACACGCTGGCTTCGGGAACCCTCTTCGGGAAGAGAGAACCCAGGCTCGTCCGCTTCAATGATACCTCCCTGGAAGGGGATATAAAGGGCAATCTGGTGCTGATTTACAATGAAGATGTGCCCGGAACCTTCGGCAGCATTGGAACCTGTTTTGGCAAGCACAATATCAATATCTCCATGTGGAAAGCTGGGCAGATTGTTGAAACGGGCGAAAATGTACTGCTCATTAGGGTGGACACCCCGGTGGAGGAGGAAACCATGGAAGATCTCATGGATCTTCCCAATGTCAATTCTGTACAACTGTTGCACATCTCATAGCAAAGCCCAGCATATCCAGACTCCTACACAGTTTATCAAGGAGTATTTGTAGACATTGTTGAGAGTCGGATTGTTACTGACACCCCTGGTTTTAGTTGGCTTGATCCCCGTCTCGGGTATAACAGCGGAAGATAGTGATGCCAAAGCCCTTTTTGAAAAGCGCTGTTCCCTGTGTCACCCTACCAGCAGGCCTTTGGGCAAGACCAAGAGCAGTGAGGAATGGGAAAAAACAGTAATGAGGATGAAAGGTTATGCAGGTGGGCGGATCAGCGACAAGGATGCGAACATCATCACCGTGTATCTAGGTGAGATTAGAGGGAAGTAACATTTTTCATTTAACCATTTCACATTTGTCATTATGCATTGGTGACTATTCGACTGTAAGCAGGAGCAATGATGGTATATAAGGACATCCAGGTCCAGGTAGATGGTCACATTGCCACGCTACTGTTGGACCGGCCGGAAAAAAGAAATGCTCTGTCACTCAACACCCTGGAAGAGATGATCCATGCTCTTGAGGATTTGGCAACACACCAAGAGGTGAGGGTGGCGGTCCTTCGAGGTAATGGTCCTATGTTTTCGGCTGGGCACGATTTGCATGAACTGGCCGATGGCGATCTTAAAGCTTATCGCAATATCTTTGCAACCTGTATGAAAATGATGCTCTTGCTGTCTGAGATTCCTCAACCGGTGATTGCAGCAGTGCACGGCATTGCTACAGCCGCTGGTTGTCAGCTGGTGGCAGCCTGTGACCTGGCGATTGCCTCTGAAGATGCGCGTTTCGCAACTCCCGGCGTCAAGATCGGCTTTTTTTGTACCACGCCGATGGTGCCTTTGAGTCGAGTAGTGGGCCGCAAGAAAGCCCTGGAGATGCTGTTCACCGGTGAGTTCATCTCGGCTCAGGAAGCGTTGCAGTTCGGACTGGTAAACAAGGTAGTTCCTCCGGCGGAACTGGATGATGCCGTAAGAAAGCTGGCTGATCACATCTGCCAGTTTAGCCGGACCGTGCTTGGTGTAGGTAAGGAGGCTTTTTACCAACAGATTGAGATGTCGGAACGTCTGGCCTATGCTTACGCCAGTGAGGTTATATCGGTCAATGGGGTGATGCCGGTGGCACGGGAAGGCATGGCCGCATTTCTGCAAAAACGAGATCCGGTTTGGCCGGAGTGATAGACGCTATGCGCACACTGAAAGGAGAAACAGATGTATTTGCCTCAGCCATTCAAAAAGTTTGAGAGTCAGTATCCCGAAGTTGCTAAGCTCTATGAAGAATTGGGGGTCAAGTGCCAGTCGGCCGGGCCCTTGGATGCAAAAACCCGCTATCTGGTTAACCTGGGAATTGCAGTCGGTGCGGTCTCACCAGGAGCAGTAAAATCCCATGCCCGTAAAGCCCTGGAGCAAGGGGCTACCAGCGAAGAACTTCACCATGCGCTCCTACTTGCCCTCACCACGGTGGGATTTCCGGCAATGATTGCCGCTATCGGCTGGGTGGAGGAGGTAATAGAAGCTGAAGGCAAATAGGGAAACGGTCGTGTTCAACTCAGCGCAAATCGGGATAGTTTCCCAGGCGGTGGAAATTGCAGAAGATGTGACCGCCAATTATTTCAAGATTTCTACCGCGCAGTGGAAGCATGTTCGCTACGATATCCGGACCATGGCTGAGCTCAGAGCCGATGAGATCACAGATTCCGCTTTTGCTCAGATCACCCGCTACAGTCGCAAACCTGACCACACTTTTAGCGGTGGCCGTCATTATGATTATTTCAAGATCTGCCTCCAGGATCACAACATAATGGCGGCGGTGGAGCGGGATGAACCGGTGCAGCTGTTCCCCCTTGCAGTCTATGTGGTTACTCACGAACTGGTGCATGTGGTCCGCTTTTGCAAGTTTCTACAACGGTTTGACGCAGAAACACTGGAACGCCAGCAAGAGGAGATGCGGGTGCATGATATCACCCAGAAAGCACTCGGCACCCCAAGAGTTCCTCACCTGGATTACGTATTGAAAGCCTATCGCGACTACCAATTCATGGAGCAACTGCGAGATCATGTGGGAACCGTTTAGCCGGTTCATGTCGTTGGCCCTATTGTTCACTGAGCCGCTCAGGAGGTCGGTCAGTCCATCGTGATCAATGGCGAGTTGTTGGAATTTCCCTTGACAAGTGGGCCGCGGTGATTATATATGGACAGGTCGCGAAATAAGATGCGTATCCGGCTCGATTCAATTTGTTGGAGGTGAAGAAGCGTGCCTATCTACGAGTACGAATGCAGCAAATGCCGTCAGATAACTGAAGCCTTGCAGAAATTCTCAGATCCACCCCTGAATGACTGCCCCCATTGCAGCGGCAGACTAAAAAGATTGATGTCTATAAATAGTTTTCATCTCAAAGGCAGTGGCTGGTATGTAACCGACTATGCTGGTAAAAAAGCCGGCGGTCAACAGAGCAAGAGCTCGAGCGAAGAGACCGCCAAAGAGGAGAAAACTGACAAGCCCACCAAGACCGAATCCAGCACCGACAGTTCCTCTGATTCGAAAAAAGTTGACGCGACTGCAGGCTAGTTGCCGTGAGGCATGATTAAGATCCAAGAGACGTTAGGGTTTACATAGTACTTTTTATGAGGCGAAACAGTAAGGCGGGGTTAAACCCCGCCTTTTGTATTTACTCCCCCGATCCCTGAATCCC
>CAMYLW010000091.1 GCA_947259475.1 Thermodesulfobacteriota bacterium | reverse complement strand
AAAATGGCCTACGAGAATCTTCAAAAGGGAACCCGGCAGAGTAACGCCAAATTGGATAAATTGGAAAAGGCTCACGGGAAATTGAAAACGTCCACCGGTATCCGTTGGTTTCTCAGTGGCGCCGGGGTCCTACTGCTGGGTTGGGTTATGGGCTCCAGTGTGGCACGCTTGCGCCGCCGGCGCTCATCAGATTATTATAAGCTGTAAACAGTGAAAATGACTCCGTTGTTCATTGCAAAAAAAAACCAGGGGCCAGCCCTGGTTTTTTATTTAGAATAGAAAACCTGGTTTTCAGAGCAAGTACAAAGCTGAATGGCTTTGCCTGAGGTAATATTGTGCAGAGCATTCAGTACAGCTTGAAGGTGGATCAAGCTTCTTTTATGTTTTGAATATCGAAACTGGGGACCCGCCCGCAGGGTGGGGAGTCCGAAGGACAATATCGAACAAGGAATTTCGAACAGCAGAAGTTTTTGAAATGAATAAGACAATGTTTTTCACTTCGATATTCTGCGGTTCTGCGGTTCTGCGGTTCTGCGGTTCTGCGGTTCATATTCTCGTCGGCGTGACACCTGACACCCGACACCTGACACCCTGAAACTCATAGGCAGACAGGAAAAGTAACTCGATCTCCGCGGGTAAGATGAGGTCATGGAACTTCTCGAAGGTTTTTATAACAATTTTCTGAGGTTTTTCTCCTGGGAGGAACTCTCTTTTCTTTTTACGGGCACGGGCCTGTTGGTCATGCTGAACCTGGTGCTGAGCGAGGGTTTGCTTTCCTTGGACAACGCCCTGGTTCTGGCCATTATGGTAAGTCACCTGCCTACCGACCGGTCGTATAAACTAGGACCTTTCGAGATGTCCATCCAGCAATGGGCTTTGACTGCTGGAATTTTTGGAGCCTACTTCTTTCGGACCATTGCCATTGTCTTGGGAACCTATTTAATCCAGTTTTGGACCTTGCAACTCCTTGGCGGCGGCTATCTCTTGTGGTTGGGTTACGAGCATTTCTTTGCCGGTAGGGTGCAAAAATCGGAGATGAGCGCCTATGGCAAAGGATTTTGGGCCACGGTGATCAAAGTAGAGTTGATGGACATAGCCTTTAGCGTAGACAGCATCCTGGCCGCCCTGGGGTTATCCAAAAAAGTTTGGGTGATTCTAATGGGTGGCATGATTGGCATCCTCTGCATGCGACTGGTGGCGGGGGTGTTTATCCGTTTAATCGAGAGGTTTCCCCTCTTCAAACACACAGGCTACGCTCTGGTGGCTCTAATTGGCTATCGTTTGGTGAGTGAGGTGGACTGGGTCCATTTCAACAAACTATTTGCCTACCTAGGGCCCGTTGGGGTGGGGATTTTGATAGTTTTGACGGTGGCGGTCTGGGGTACCGCCCAAGTCAGGAAGGCTAGATTGCTGACCATCAAGTCCTTGATCCAACTGACCCTGCTCATCCTTTTCTTTTCCTGGAGCGGCACCAGGCTGCACCTGCACATGGGTGACCTGGTCTTCTCCATTATAATGCTCACCACCTTCTGCAGCACGTTTGTTTTTAACGGCGTATATGTAAAGTGGCAATCCCATGGTGGCCAGAAAAAAGGTAAGGTAGCGCCGGATAATGGCACATTGCCACCGATTGGGAGCGACAAAGAGGGGTAACAGAGAAGAACCCGCCGGTAATCAGCCATACTGTTCCTGACATCCCACCCAGATACAAGCCAACCGAGCCCGGATATTTCACGAATCCGCCCAAGGCGGACCGAGGACATGGTCGTCCTTCCGGCTGACACCCTTGTCTCCATACCTGCACCACAAACGCAGCTCAATCGTTACATTTTGCAACAATACACCTCGTCGATGCAATAGTTCATAACTTACTAAAATTACGTTATCATTTTATTTGCAAGCCAATAGTGTTGCTTTATGCAACGGTTGGCAACTGTCCGATCTAGACTTCATAATCAACTAATAATCTAATGATAACAATGAGATGAAGACTATTTTCCTGTCCTGGCATGGTTGTTGAAATACTATTAGGCAAAAAGCAGCACAAAAGTTGAGAAAAACTTTAAGATAACAGGAGGATTCGCCATGAGTATCAGGGAAAAACTCGAGAGAATCATGATGGCCATTACCTTCGCTGAGGCGGGGGAGCACGATACGGCCAGGGAGTTTTTAAGAGAGGAAAAACGTCCGCGCAAGTCGAAGAGGGTTAGGCGGCGGCCCAGACCAGAGCTGCGAGCCCCGTCCGCAAAGCGGTAAGAGATTATAATCAAGTGTCTAAAGAAAATTCCATAAGGAGGTAACGATCCATGTTGGGAAAGTTGAAAAAAAAGATCCTCAAGAAGAAGGTTGACGAGAATGAGGTAGAGGTGGAGAGTCGCCAGGGCCAGACTATGAGAGAAAAGATCGAGAGCTACACCGAGGCGATCACCTTTGCCGAAGCCGGTCTCCAGGAGGAGGCCCAGGAGATCATGCGAGCCGAACTGGCTGAAATAGCCAAGGTGCTGGTGGTGGGCCACGAGGACACCTTCTCTAAACCACTGGTGGACTATGCGGTGGGATTTGCCGAACGCATGGGCTATGAGATCGTCGCCCTCAATATCAGTCCGGTCCGGACCGAATCGGCCACGCTGGGGCCTTTCTGTGATATGCTTTGCGAGGAGTTCAACAAAAAGTGCCAGGAAGGAATCGGCGCCCTTTGCCGGGCCTGCGAGGAAAAGTCCATCCCCTTCACCCACCTGGTCAAGTACGGTGAGGTTGACCAGTGCATCAAAGAGACTCACGAGGAGATGCGGAGAGTGGAATTCGTCATCACCGAACCGGAGAGTTGCCCCGAGGAGGGAAGAGTTGCCATTCCAGTCTTCTGCCTGGCCCACTAGTCAGTGGCTTAATGTCGGTCGGGTGGTTCCGCGCCAGCGGGCTCACCCGACGGCAGTGGCCATTGTTAATGAATCAAGGAGTAAATTTTCGGGCAGGTAATTTATCAGGAGGAATATATTATGGACGCCCACTTCATCTTCGGTCTGGTACTGATCCTTTTCACCCTGGGACTTTGCTTCTTTTTCAGGAATGAGAACAAGAATAAATAAGGAGTAGCACTACTGTTGATAAGCTAGTGGCCGCCGGTGCCAAAGATACCGGAGGCACCCAGGCAAAGTACCAACACTTCCAATATGATGAGCACCACAAAGGCGATATCTTTCTGTTTAATATAGTAAGGTAAAATGACTATATAGCAGACAATCGTCATCCCCGCCAGCAGGACAATCCCGATAAAATTGAGAAAGTCGCCTTTCCCGATCAGGGTAGCCCATCCCCACCCTATGGGGATGTTGGCCTCCTGCACATACTGGCTCACCGGCATGGACCAGTATTGGGAAATCTCGTTGATCGGTATGTAACTTTCAAAAACTCCGCTTACGTAAACGAAAAAGGTGATCAGCAGGATAGCTATGGCGCCCCAGCTGCCGTAGAAGAGCAGGTTGGCATAGGTTATCTGTTCGGGTGGAGCTTGTGGTGCTTGAGACGTCATTTTTTCCTCGCTTTTCTAAATACCAAGGCCCTTCAATAAAGCCTTGATCCCGGCAAAAAGGAGCACACTGATCACGATGTAGCGGATAACCTTAGGCTTCGCCACCGCCAGGATTCTCACTCCCACAAATGATCCCAGCATAAGTCCTACGATGGAAGGCACCGCCATAAGAGGAATCACGCAGCCCTGATTGAGATAGATCCAGGCCGCCGAGGTGTCTGTGATGGAGAGCAAAAACTTGCTGGTTCCCACCGAAAGCTTCAAAGGTGCTCCCATGAGCAAATTGAGCACGGGAACATTGGCCCACCCCGCACCCAGGCCGAACATGCCGGCCATAAAGCCGATGACGATAAAAAGAAGCAAGCCTGGTAGGGTGCGGTGGGTTTTCCACTCGATGAGTTCTCCGGTGGATGGCTCCAGATAAGCACCGGCCATTTTCAAGGCTCCGCCTATACCGTCCTGCTTTTCCACTACCGGTCGCTCCACGTTCTTGGAAAAGGTGATCAAGAGCGCGATGAAAATGATTGTCGCCCCCAAGGCAATCTGGATGATGTTGGTGGGAAGAGCAAGACCCACGAGAGCACCGACAATGGCACAACTGGAGGCAATAAGGGCCACGGGCAGGGCAAGGCGGAGATTGGCAAAGTTCCGCTTGAGCAAACCCGGCCCTGCTGCCAGAGCCCCTGCCAGGGCCACCAGCAGGCCGGTCCCCCTGACAAAGTCAAGGTGAAATGGAAAGAAGCCGCTCACCAGCGGCACATAAAGCACACCCCCGCCAACACCGGCCAACACCGCGATGATCCCCAGGACAAAGCAGAAGAAAAAGAGTATCAAAGGCCAGAACCACCAGGGCCGTTGCGGACCCTCTATAGCCACCCCTTCTGCTGTTGCCCATGCGGGGGATGATACAAGCCATAACAAGAAAAAAATACCATTGACCGACAGAAATTTGCACCAGTTGTTCAGCATGGACTACCCTTCAATAAACTGGGACAAGTGAACCGATTAAACCCAATGGAGAGACCGGAATGACAGTATGTGCAATTTGGAACAAGATCTCGCCTAAACTAGCAAACCCTTCCTCTTTCTGTCAAGGTGAAACTACTCTCCAGGCTAAGTTGAGTGCGGCAGGAAGGTGAATTGGAGGTGGCGCTTTCCCCTCCCTGGATGACATCAAGACTTTGCTCTATATAGTAGTATCGGCCGAGTGGTCCGTCGAATAATCTGCAGTGACCTATCACTCAGGATGTTAAAACGACCGGACTTGCCAAAACCCTGAGCTCCAAGCACCACGAGATCGTAGTTACTTAGGGCTATTTCTCGAACCACTTCTTCAACCACCTTGCCTTCTATAAGCTTGGTTTGAGGTTGGTGTTCCAGCTTATTGAGGGTGGACTCCCCCTTTAGAACACAGGCGTCAGCGAACTCCTGGCTTTCTTGGCCGTCGGTATCGCGAACGTGCATCAGGGTGATCTCGGGCTTTTTCTTCAACAGCATGGGGCCGATGAAATTGAGAGCTTCTTGGTCGCAAGAGGAGCCGGAGTAGGCCACCAACACTCTATGTATGTTTCTCAGTTCTCTGACAATGAGCACGGGCCGGTTTGAGTGATGGATGACCTGGTTGTGCACCTGCCCCAGAAGCATCTCCCTGAGAGCTGAAGACCGATGGCAGCCGAGCACAATGAGGTCGACGTCTTTATCGCTGGCTTCACGGATAATCACCTCCGCCGGGTCCCCTACCAGAATTCTGGGCTCACAGGGGACCTTCCCCTCGAGGCACATCTCGCAGGCGTCAGCAATGGCTGCCTCGACCTCTTTGGCTTGCTCATCAATTTTCTTCTTGTGATCCTTTTTCAGAAATGGAATGTCGAAGTCTTCAAGAATGATGTTTCCCACATCCTTCTTTACGTGGATGGCATCGACCTCGGCATCAAAGTGTTCCAGCAGGTGACAGGCGTACCGAAGCGCCAGACGTGACTCCAGGTCTCGGTCAACCGCGACAAGAACCTTCATGATATCCCCCTTATACTTGCTTTCTCCCAAGTTCTCAAAGAAATCAGACAGCCACATCTGGTAACAAGAACCAGAACATCAAATCTTCCTCTTTATTGGATTCCGTAAAAGAGGTAGATTACCGTGAGCATCACCGCGAGAAAGATGACGGTCATCACAGCCCCGGCCTTGGCGTAGTCCACAGTGCGGTAGCCGCCTGGCCTCATGATCAGGGCGTTGACTTGGTGGGTGGGAAGAACAAAGGTGTTGGAAGCGGAAAGACCCACCACCAGCGCAGCCATCCTCGGATCGCCGCCTGCCATGAGCGCCATGTTCATACAAAGGGGGACCAGAAGCACGGTGGCACCCACATTGGAGATCACCAGGGTAAAGAAAGAGGTCATGACTCCCACCACCGCCAGAAGGACTATCGGTTGCACTTCCCCGATTATCACCAGTATGCTCTTTGCTATGTAGGCGGCTGTACCCGTTTGTTCGAAGGCAAATCCAAGGGGAATGAGCCCAGCCAGGAGAAAAACCGTCATCCAATCCACCGAATGGTAGGCCTCGTCCACGGTCAGCACCCCGGTGATGATCATGCCCAGTGCCCCTGACATCAAGGCCACAGAAAGTTGCATCTTGAAGAAAATGATCTGGGCCAAGGCTACCGCCAGCCACAACACCGCGAGCTTGGCCTTCTCCGGACGCAAAATCTCACCTTCCAGGGGTGAGGCAAAGGTAAGTGCCCTAGGCTGAGGCTGGTTTCGGAGGCGGTGAAACCTGTCCCAGGGACCCTGGAGCAATATGGCATCGCCCATGTTCAGACGTACGTGTTTGAGGCCGGAGTAGTAAACGCGCCCCCCGGTGTAGACGGCAATAGGATTCACCCGGTATTGCTCTTGAAACCCTGCTTCGCTCAATGTTTTCCCTATGAGCTCTGATCGAGGTGAAACCACGGTTTCCACCAGACCGGCATTGGTACGGGCGAATTCATCAGCAAAATAATCCAAGCCATCCTTTATTTGCCAGCCCATAATCTCAGCCAGTCTTCTGACGTTGACTTCCCTGCCGATGATTACCAGATCATCACCCGGGCCTATTGAGTCAGTCCGCCGCGGCACCAGCCTCTTACTGCCTGTCGCAGCGTTACCCAGAGCAACCACGCTCACCAAGAAGTCCTGGCGAATGGCAAGTTCTTCCAGCGTTTTCCGGCCATCAAAGGTATCGGGCACGTGAAGCTCGAACGGATGATCCAGGGCAGGGTAATCAGTTATAAGCATGGCGGTCGTATCGAGATCGGCCTCGCCTTTCGCGGCTGGTAGAATGAATCTGTCTGGGTGAAGAGGCCGAAGGGCTCCAGCTTCTTTCCCCCAAGAACCATGAGGTCGTTGAGAAGGATCGTGGGGCTGGCTCCCACGAGGGTCATGGTGCCGCCGATGATGGCACAAAAACCCATGGGCATGAGCAGTCTGGAAACGGGAATGTCGAGCCGTTTGGAGATCCTTTGCGTGGCAGGAAGGAAAAGGGCCGCTGCGCCGATATTCTGCATCATGCTCGATATAACCGCCACGGTTCCGGAGATCAGGGCCATTATCCGTTTTTCACTGCGGCCGCCCAACTTAATGATAGGGCTGGCAACCTTGTTCATTACTCCGGTCTTGTCCAAGCCTGCGCCAATGATGATCACTGCAATTATGGAGACCACTGCGTTACTGCTCAGCCCCAGAAAAGCCTGTTTGGGAGTTACAAGCCCGATGAGGGGCAGAAGCACCATCATCAAAATGCCCACCACGTCCACCCGAACCCACTCGAATACGAATAGAGTGATTACGAAAGCTAAGACAATTAGCGTCATTACCATGTCAGCGGTCATACTGGGTGCTCCTTTCTGTCTTGGCCAACTGTATGGCGTGATACATAAGTTGCTGGGCTGTACACGGTGAGGTGACTCTGCCCGGGGAGGCCGCGGGTTGCTCGTTGTTCAATAATTTTCGTCTGATTTATCCTGTGGCAAAATGAAACGACAGCTTCTCTGGAAAAAGCAATCCGAACTAATTTAGCAGAAGGCTGGAGCAAGTGCAAGTTTTAACAAGCTTAAAATATGCTATACTGCTGGCGCGGTGATATCCTGGTAGCCACCTTCAGGCGATGTGGGATCGATCTGGCAAGCATTGGAACGCAGGAATGGATTGTTGGCCTGCATTTTGAGGGAGTTGGAATGGCACTTTTTCGAAAATCCGAAGAGAAACAGCAGGGTGAGGAAATTGAGCTGCTGCGGCAGGAGGTCCTCAAGGCGCAGATGGGGTCTTCGGCAGAAGACTACGCTCTGAAGGAGCTGGAAAAGCTGGGAAAGACCCCTGTAGAAGCGGCTGAATACGCCATCGGCGTCAACCACCTGGATTATCTGGTGACGCTCCCCTGGAGTGTGCATACCGAAGATAACCTTGATCTCGTGCACGCTGAGCGAATCCTAAGTCAGGAACACGCCGGCCTCCACCAGTTGAAAGAACGGATTTTGGAATATCTCGCGGTCCGGACTCTCAAGGTCAAACGGCATTATCGGCTTCTGGTGGTGGACGATGAGGAAATTGCCCGTTCCAATCTGGAACACATTCTCAAAAAAGAAGGCTACGATGTTTCCTTGGCAGAGGACGGTGCCGAAGCCCTAAAGCACATGGAGTCCACCCCGTTCGATCTCATTCTCACCGACCTGCTGATGATCAATGTTGGCGGCATGGAACTGCTTGAAAAGGTAAAGGATAGATTTCCAAACACCGAAGTAATCATTTTCACCGGCCACGCTACCCTGCCATCAGCAGTTGAGGCAATGAAAAAGGGCGCCTACCATTATTTGGCCAAACCCTTTAATATTGATGAAATTCGTGCCAAGGTCGACGAGGCCCTGGCCAGGAAGCAGTGGGAGCAAAGGCCCAAAGGGCCAGTGCTCTGTTTTGTTGGTCCACCGGGCACAGGGAAAACCTCATTAGGACAGGCAATAGCTGCTGCCCTCGACAGGAGATTCACCCGCTTATCGCTCGGAGGCATGAAAGATGAAGCTGAAATCAGGGGGCATCGGCGGAGCTATGCCGGTGCTATGCCTGGTCGAATCATCGATGCCATTCGGCGCGTCGGCTCCAAAAACCCAGTTTTCATGCTCGACGAAATCGACAAAATAGGCCAGGATTTCCGTGGCGACCCGGCCTCGGCCCTGCTTGAGGTTTTGGATCCTGAGCAAAACGAGCAGTTCTTGGATTACTATCTGGATGTACCCTTTGATCTCTCCAGCGTTATGTTCATAGCCACCGCCAACCTAGTAGACCCCATACCCCAACCGCTGTTGGACCGGATGGAGGTGCTCGCCCTTCCAGGCTATACCGATGAAGAGAAAATACGGATTGCCCAGGAGTTTCTGATCCCCAGGCAAACAGAAGCGGCAGCTCTTTCAGGCTCTCCACCAAAATTCACCGGAGAAGCGCTGCTGATGATCATCCGCTATCACACGCGGGAGGCCGGACTCAGGAACCTGGAGCGGGAAATCGGCTCCATCTGCCGCAAAATCGCCCGGGAGATTTTGCAACAGGGAAGAAAAGCCAAGCCTGTTGTTATCACTCCCGAGGAAGTAGAAAATTATCTCGGGCCGCGGAAGTTCCACCACGAAGTCACCGAGGCCAAAGACCGGGTGGGCGTAGCCACAGGGTTGGTCTTGACTGAGACCGGCGGGGAAATCATCTTCGTCGAGGCAACCAGGATGAGGGGGACGAAAGGGTTGATCCTGACCGGGTCCTTGGGGGAGGTTATGCAGGAGTCGGCCCAGGCCACTCTGAGCTATATCCGCAGTAATGCGAAGCTTTTCCATATCGATGAAGATTTCTTCACTGATCACGATATTCACATTCATGTGCCTGCCGGCGCCATTTCCAAGGATGGGCCCTCGGCTGGGCTGACCATTGTTTTCGCCCTGATCTCGCTGCTCACGGGAAGGCCGGCCAAAAGGGATGTGGCCACGACCGGCGAACTCACCCTCAGCGGTAGAGTCCTGCCGGTGGGTGGAGTCAGGGGAAAGATACTGGCAGCGCGTCGGGCAGGAGTGAAAACCGCAATCTTGCCTGAAAAAAACCGGGTGGATCTGGAAGACTTGGATGATGAGATTCGAGGAGACTTGGAGGTGATATTCTGCAGCAGTGTTGAGGAGGTGATAGATCTGGTTTTAGGCTAACTCAATTGCTCAGGAATTCCATTTTCCGAGCTTTATTTTTCCTTTCGTTTACTCTCTATCTCAGGAGATCGGCTGCTGCAGCAAAGACGTTCGCGGCAGGGGTTACCTTCCTTACTTTTCAGGTTTATTCGTTCCGCTTCATCCATCTACTTCCTTGTGGTCAAGAGGAAACTCTCCCTTTCACAAGGAAACCTACTCAACACTCTCGTCCAATCCCCAGCGCTTGAGCTTGCGCCACAGAGAAACCCGATCGATACCCAGCAATTCAGCGGCCGCGCTCTTGTTGCCGTTGACATGTTTTAGGACCCAGAGGATATATTTTCGTTCATTTTCCTCCAGAGTGGGAAGACTACGACCGGGGTGGCGGTAGACCTTGAAGGAAAACTCTTCGAGTTCCCGCGGCAGGTGCTGGGGGAGAATCGTTTTTTGGCTGCACAGGGCCACCGCTCTTTCGACGAGATTTTCCAGTTCCCGAATGTTGCCCGGATATTCGTAGTTCAGCAGGATATCCATGGTTTTGTCAGAGATTCCTTCTATCACTTTATCTTGCGCTTCGGCGTACCGTTTGAGGAAGTGATGCGCCAGGAGCGGAACGTCATCCCTGCGTTCTGAAAGAGGTGGAAGGTGTAAACTGACGACGTTGAGGCGGTAGAAGAGATCCTTGCGGAACCTGCCCGTCTCCACCTCTTTGGTCAAGTCTTTGTTGGTGGCGGCGACGATACGTATGTCAACCTTGACGGGCTGAGTGCCGCCAACGCGAAGCAGCGATCTCTCCTCGATAACCCGGAGGAGTTTGACTTGCATGGATGGCGGCATGTCACCGATCTCATCGAGAAATACGGTGCCGCGGTTGGCCGTCTCGAGGAGGCCTATTTTGGTGGAACTGGCACCGGTGAAGGCATCTTTCTCGTGGCCGAAGAGTTCATTGGCGAGCAACTCCTCTGTAAAAGCCCCACAGTTGAAGGCGAGGAAACGTTCTTTGGTGCGGTTGCTCTGGTGGTGAATTGCCCGGGCGACCAATTCCTTGCCGGTTCCTGTCTCTCCGAAGATGAGGACACTACAGTCGGCGGGAGCAATCTGGGCCATCATCTCGCTGAGTTCCTGCATCTTCCGGCTCTTACCGATGACAAACGGCGCACCTATCCGCGCTTTGTAATCTCGCGCGAGGTTGCGAAGTTCATCCTTGAGCCATTTTTTTTCCAGCGCTCTCTTCAGGATCAGTCTTGCTTCTTCGATTTTGTAAGGCTTGGAAATGTAGTGATAAGCCCCTTTCTGCATTGCTTCGATGGCGGTTTCGATAGTGGCGTAGGCGGTAATCATAATCACTTCAGTGTCTGGATATTGCTCCTTGGTTTTGGCCAACACCTCCAGGCCGTCCACCTGCTTCATTTTCAAATCGGTAAGGACCAGGTCAAAATCTGTGTTTGCCAGTTTTTTCAGCGCTTGGATACCGCTGTCCACCGAAACCACATCATACCCCTCCTTCTTCAGGATGTGTTCCAAATTCTCCCTGGCAATCTGTTCGTCATCAACGACGAGAATTTTAGCCTTTTTCATGAAGCTGGTTCTCCGGAGTTGGTTGTTCTGTGAGTGGTAGTCTGATGGTGAAGACGGTGCCCTGTGCCAGCGAACTCGCTACGCTTAAAGCGCCTCCATGCCGTTCGACTATGCCGTGGGCCACAGAAAGACCAAGCCCGGTTCCATATCCCACTTCTTTGGTGGTGAAAAAGGGATCGAAGATGTAAGGCAGATCGGATGGAAGTATTCCACAGCCGCTATCCTGAATCTTGATCCAAACATGTTCGAGCAGTTTCCTCACAGTAACATTGATTTGCCCCTTGCCATCTGGCATGGCCTGGGCAGCGTTCAGGAAAAGATTGATAAATACTTCCTGAAGTTTCTGGATATCCACGTAGATGTCCAGATCTTCCGGAATTTCGCTGGCAATCTCCACCCCCGTGGGGAGCTGACTGGATACCAGCCGGGTGGTGCGGATAACCAGGTTTTCCAGGTTGACCCAGGAGAGTTGAAAATCGCGCTCGCGAGAGAATTCCAGCAAGCCCATGACAATATCCCGGGCCCTGTCCACTTCCTGATCAATATTACTCAAAAGTCTTTCCACATGTTGGTCACTATCATGGATTTCCTCCATGAGGATCTGGCAAGAAGTTGAGATGTTGTTGAGTGGGTTGTTGAGCTGGTGAGCGATTCCCGAGGTGAGAATCCCGAGAGATGATAATTTTTGCGCCTGCACCAGCTGGTCCTGGCGCTTTTCGAGCTCCCTGACCATCTTGTTAAAAGCTTCTACAACCGACTGGGTCTCGTCTCTGGTGCCAAGTACCGGCAAAGGTGTGAAATCTCCCTGGGCAATGCGCTGGGTGGTCTTCTCAATGATACTGAGCGGTTTTACAATCTTGCTGGTGACTATGAAGGTGAGAAACAACCCCAACAAGAGAAGGATTAGTAATATATAACCAAGATTGGTTATAAGGGACTGCAAAATTTGTTTAATGTGGGAGTACTCGAAATCCGCCAAGCTAAGGGAGAGATCGACAAGATCCTTTCCAGTTTTTCTCAGTTGCAGCTCGATTTCATCCCTTTGCAGCCGACTGGAATTATGGCTCTCTGTTACTGCTACCAGCTTTTTCAATAGCTCACCATAACTCTCCATTTTTTGCTGGAGTTTTTCCAACTGCACGGCACCTTGCAGTCCCTTGACATCAGTCTCGACTTTAGCAGAGGTCTTCTTGCCTAGGTTCAGATAAGCAAAGGCTGCTTGCTGATCCTCATTGAGTCCATAAAGCAAGAAATTCTTCTCATATCGCCTTACTTCAAGAAGGCTGTCGTGGAGGCTGTAGGCACTTATTACAAATCGGAGTTTAAGATCTACTCGTAGCAGATTGCGATAAGTGACAAGGCCAATCAGCAAAACGGCGACCAAGGACAGGGCGAAACCCACAACGACCTTCTGGCGAATGGACAGGTGTATGCTGGAAAAAAATTTTGTCATGATGACTGTTGGTTCCCTGAGGGATTGTTTCTCTTGCTACCCAAAAAGATTATAGAAAATAGTGAAAGAAATAGCAATTAAGAGGATTGAGCTGAACCATGAAGTTGTAAGCTCTTAAATCTGAAATCTACCCTCTGCCCCATGCCCGGCGTCATTTGGCATTTCACATTTTTCAATGTTGGCCGGACCAAGCTATCATTCTGAAATATCTAGAATTAATTCCCAGAAATAGCCGTTTTGAGAACTTAAAAGACCATTTTTAACCCAAAAATCGAACCCTAAAAACTTTCCCCCTCCCTATATTGGTGAACATTTGCATCATCCCACTGAAAAATTACCCAAAACTAGCCGTACCAGAAATGGGTAAATTTTACCCAAAAGTGGTACGGCAGAAAATGGGTAAGATTGAAGCAGAGAACTCCATGGCCAGCTCAAGACTGGCTTCTTCCTGCCAGCTCGCGATCCTCGATTCTTATTCCTGAGCTCCTTATGTATACTTCCCAATATCGCTCTTTTTGCCCCCAAAAATGCCATTATTGACCCAAAATCGCCCCGCTTTTCGACACCATTTCATTTGATATCAACTACTTGGTTTAGCCCGACCGCAAGCGCGTAGCTAGGCTAAAGCATATTGTGGTCAGATATCAAGATACTGATAATCCTTGACAAAAAAGGAGCGAAGTGGTTTAAAGTTGTAAAAATGTAACTCTACACTTTCTACTATGGATTATCAATTTTACGCCTCAGATGTGACAAGGCTCACCGGTGTCAAGCGGAACAGGCTACAGGTATGGCTTGATAAAGGCTGGATCACACCATCAATACAGAAGGCCCAAGGCCAGGGGACACGTAATATTTTTGGTCTGCATGATTTATACGTTATAGCCTTGTTTAAGAAGTTGGTGGAAATAGGAGTACCCCGGAAGTTTGTTGGCATATGCACACAGAAATTTCAGAAGCAACCTCTGCTCGGGCTCTTCCTGAAGTCCGATAATTATTGTTGGTTCGATATTTACCGAACTGGTGAGGGAGAGTTTGAATCAGAATTGATTTTCCAGCAGGACGCAGGAAAACGGGATAACCTCGACTGCTATAATATGGTTGGTATCAATATTGCGAAGTTAGCTCGTGAGATTGATCTAGAGATTGAGTAATTTTTTTCTCATTAGGGTCGGGCCAAGCTAAGATATTGAAATATTGAGATTAGAGTTCCAGAAATAGGTTCTTCCCAGTTTTGCGTAGGTGACAGGTAATCTATTTGGATAGACGAAGTGGACATGGAAGCCGTATGGTAGAGTTTGTTTTTCGGCAAAAACTTTTCTACCAAGGAGGCCTCCGATGTCCACAGCCCTACTGTATCACGCCTTTGGTCTGAAAGCCTACAAGTACCTCAGAGCCGAGTATCTCAACGGTGCCATCTTCTTTCACGTTAAGAAGAAAGAGGCATATCAGTACTGTACCAACTGCAGGAGCCGGGATGTAACTTTTGCAGGCCGCACAGAGAGGATATGGCACAGCCTGCCCATTGGCTTGAAGCCAACCATCATTGTGGGACACCTGCACAGGCTCAGCTGCCACAGCTGTGGACTGAGCCGATTGGAAAGCTTAGAGGTGGCCGATCCCAGAAAGGGCTACACCAGGCTCTTCTGCCGCTACGTGGTTGAGATGGCCAAACAGATGACCAAGGCAGCTATTGCCGCTAAATTGAAGTTTGTTGGCTGGAATACCATCAAAGCCATCATCAAAGCTGACCTGCAAAAGCGGTTGAAGCAGCGTCGAATCGGCCAGGTACGCCTTATTGCCATTGATGAGATCTCGGTTAAGAAAGGGCAGAGGTATCTGACCAATGTCGTTGATCTGGAGACCGGCCAAGTCATCTACACCACCGAGGGAAGAGACACTGAATGTCTCAGACCCTTTTTCCTTAAGGTCAAATGCTCCGGTCGGGCCAACCTCAAAGCCATCGCAGTGGACATGAGCAGCGCCTACCTGAAGGCAATCGAGCTCTATGCTCCGCCTGGAGTGAAGATCATCCACGATCGCTATCATCTGGTGGCCAACATGAACCGGGTACTCGATGAGGTGCGCCGAGATGAATATCGTCGCAAAAGCGGCCCCGAGAAGGCGGTCATGAGAGGCTCACGCTACCTATTGCTTTCAGCCTTCGAGAACATCTACGACGATGAGGAAAAATTCACTCGCCTCGAAGCGCTCTTGACTCTCAACGAAACCATCCATAAAGCCTACTTGCTGAAAGAAGATCTGCGCTTATTTTGGGAGCAAGATAGTCGAGATGAGGCCGAGCAGTTTATCAGGATCTGGCTTAAAGAGACCCGCTCTTTGGGTAACTCCCGGCTCGATGCCATGGCCAATATGATCGAAAACCATCTTGAAGGCATCCTCAACTACTATGACTACCCTATCACCACGGGACCTCTGGAGGGAATTAACAACAAAATCAAAGTACTCAAACGTGCTGCGTATGGCTTTAGAGACATGGAGTACTTCAAACTCCGTATCCTGTTCATTCGCGATGCTTCATTTACTTTGGTTGGTGCATGATGAACCTGTCACCTACGCAAAACTGGGAAGAACCCTCTTTTTCACACTTTAATACATTATATTAATACCTTATCTTGGACCGACCCCAATTCCAATTCGTCAATTCCACAATTCCAATTCGCAATTCGACATTCCTTTCAATTCCTCAAAGTTCCCTACAGTCTTTCTTCGGCAGGAAAGTCTTGCCTATTCGGGATTCGATGGAGACTCAGAATATTGCCATTCGTTCCGTTCTAACCTATCCACAGGCATATCAACCAGTTAGTCGATTCTCCAGGTAGAGGAACCATCACAATACCCTTTACAAATACGAAAGAAAACTTACCTTATTGGCGACCAGCAAGTTGGATATGTTTTCGAAGAATACTTGGTAAATAGTTCCTTTGCAGCAAGGATGCATGCACCATGAAATGGCCATTAAAACGGGGGATTTCTACCGGAATTCCCATAAATTTATACCGAACATTCTTCCCTCTACTGGGGTGGTAGGGGTGATCTATACTTAATCTCTGATGAGAGAGTTATCTTATGCACCGCTTCAAGAACGTACTTCTGCTACATGACGGCAAATCGAAACGTCAGCTGACCGCAAAACGCGGGATCGATCTTGCCAGAAGAAATCAGGCAAGGCTGACTGTGGTTGATGTCATAGAAGATGAATTGTGGGATTCAGGCGAAATCTACTCCTCTAGATCATTTCGAGAGCTAAAGCAGCTTGTCATTGAAGAGCGGCAAAAGGATCTTGAAAGTGCCATCGAGCCTGCGAGGCAACTAGGTTTGGACGTTCGAGCAAAGTTGCTGTTCGGAAAACCTTTCCTTGAGATAATCCGTGAGGTGTTGCAAGAAAACCACGACTTGGTAATGAAGACTGCTCAGGGAGTGGGCGGGTTGAAGGGTATGCTTTTCGGCAGCACTGCCACCCACCTAATGAGGAAGTGCCCCTGCCCCGTTTGGGTGACCAAAGAGGAAGAGAATGAACGGTACAATCGGATAATTGCGGCGGTGGACCCGGATTTTTCGGAGGAGCAGAGAAACGAAATCAATATCAAGATCATGGATATAGCGACTTCCCTTGCCAAGCTGGAACGGAGTGAACTTTTGGTTGTCCACGCCTGGTCGCTTTACGGCGAAACCATTCTGAGGGGCGGAGTCGGAAGAATAGACCAGGAGGAAATCGATGGGTTGGTTCGGGATGCGGAGGCTGCGCATCAAGCGAGGTTGAATAATCTCTTGCAGGAATATGAAATGCAGGATCTGAACCACAGGGTGCATCTCGTCAAAGGTGAAGCGGGAAGGGTGATTCCTGAGCTAGTGGAAAAGAAGCAGGCAGATCTTGTCATCATGGGTACCCTAAGCAGGTCTGGTGTGGCTGGCTTTCTTATCGGGAACACCGCGGAAAAGATACTCCAAAAGGTGGACTGCGCGATCCTGGCGGTGAAGCCTGATGGGTTTGTCACACCAGTGAAACCAAGGTAGTTTTCAATCGAACGATTCTAATCCCCCTTCCCCCCGTATCCTTTCCTTGAAGCCTTATCACTACTTACAAAGATGGTGTTTTTGAGTGTGTTTCTTACTGGCTAAAAGCATTGAATATGGAATGTCGGGGAATAAACCGCAGAGTGATGAAGCGCTCGCCTCGAAGTTTACTATTCCTTGTTCATATTCTGCGGCACAAGGAGTTTCATTGAAACTTACATTGCCCCTTTGTCAACTGTGTGACGAAGACAGCGGTAGAGACGGGGATTGCAGAAGTGCTCTAAGGAGTTCTCTCCCCTTTGCCGAAATCCCAGCAAAAAAGTCACTTCAATGCCGCAAGCAGCCGCGAAAACTACCAATTAGATCCAGATTTCTCAACTGGCTTGGGTATTCTCGCTCAGTGCTTTCTTGAGGTAGAAATATCCAACAGACAGTGCCAAGATAATTGCGGCTATGCCGAGCAAAGTTATGGGTTGGAGTTCGTACAGGTCCAGGATGATAACCTTGCGTGCGATTGCGACAATGGCAACCAGGCAAATTATTTCAACATGAATTGATTGATCCACTAAGTACACTTTGATGGTTTCTATCAGCTCGAGACCAATCAAAATCATCATAAAAAAACCAAAAATCTCGAGCATGTCAGAAATGTTCAGTAGGAACAAATGCGGCACACCTGATAGCATTCGTTGAACTATAATGATAGCAAGTTCCACCGTGCTGAGGAAAACCACCAAAGCCATCATCGCAAGCAATCCCATGACTAGATAGCGTTCGAATTTCTTGAGGAGCTTTTCCACCTGAACCTCCTTATCGGCAGCGGATGTGCAGCTGTGTAAACTCGCAGACCTTCTTTCATGTTCTTTAGCCTCTAAAGTCCTCTACCATTCTTCGACCGCTTCGGTGCCTCGAGGCCATTAAGTCATCTATCTGTATTGGCCGATAGACAAGGTCACAATTCTAGTGTCTGGCCCAATAAGAGCTCCGAATCAAAGTCTATTACCAATAATAGTCCGACCTAACCTTATCAAACTAATTACACCGATCGGCAAGCATACTGCTGAGTTTGAGCGTCTACATAATATGATTCTCACAACTTAACACATCGGCCCGGTAATCTAATAGGGCAAACCCCACGTTGCCAAACAAATGGAAATTATGAAAGGTTTTGCAACTACTCCCGGGAGGAATAGAAACGATTTGATTGCTCATGTAATTCCTCGTAAAATTCCTTTTGCTAATGAAGACTTAATGTTAAAACAGTCTCACTATTCAAGAATAGTGAAATCCTATATTCGACGTTGTCATTTTATCTGAAGATAGTAACACCAGTTCCTATCTCAAAGTAGCTTTGAATCACGCACGTTTCAAAAGAATACAAGCAACCACAGGTACACCAAATATCCCGCTAGCAGGAGCAGTGCTTCCCACCGATTAACCCGACCCGATCCTCTGCGTCTGGACCAGAATATCGGCCAGAGTGCCAAAGATACCAAAAACACCATTGGATAATCACGGAACAGCACTACGCCTTCCACCTCCATTGGCATAAGAATTGAGGGAATTCCAATAATAGC
>CAMYLW010000090.1 GCA_947259475.1 Thermodesulfobacteriota bacterium | reverse complement strand
GCTGAAAGGATTTTGGAAAAATAAGATAACCCGAATATTATTAGTTGTGGTGTTTACCAATATAGGGAGTTCATTGGGAACATTCGTGGCTATCCCCCTGATGGTGCGGGTCTTCGCCTGAATCTCGGTCCTGTTGACCCAAACCGTAATCTGAAATCCCAAATTCAGTAAGCGGTAAGTCGTTAAACTAGTTCGAATCGTTGAAATCGTAAGATCGCGGCCGAAAGCCTCTCCCACAATAGAATCCCTGTTTTCTGACCTCTGACTTCCGACCTCTGATATCTGCCCTCTACCTCTTACAATAAATGACAGCGAAGCATAATGACTTAATGACGGCGCAGCCAAACTAGGGACCCGCTTGCAGGCCTGAGCGGAGCGTAGCGAGCGCGAAGACATGACGCGAAGTTCGATGAGAGCTGAGCACTGTTGCCAGCCTGTCCTGCCTGTCCCGGGCGTAGTCCCGGGGAGCTTGTCGAATGGGTCGAAGGATGCCCTCTGCCTACCTACTATCTTCCTGAGTCCGTTCCCTGTTTGTTTATCAGATCAATATTTACGGCGCCAATAGAAACGACAGTGGCGACTCGCCATTGCTCGGGCGGTTTTGTTGCCGACACTTTGTCAAAGCTTAGCGGCAATTGAATTGAGTTACTGCGATTTCCTCGCCGATCACGCACAAACAGCTTCGCTTGAAATTGCTCCCAGACCAGAGCTCCATCTGCCGGGGTCTTCAGGAAAACGTAGCCCACAAGCTCTGGGCAAGGAAGCCCCCTTATAGGTGTGAAACTGACTGGATACGAACCTCCTCCTAATTGCCACAGGTCGGTAATCACGTAGGTCATGTCGCAATCCACATCCCTGACTCTCAAATATACCTTCCACGGCTGACCAGGACGAACCACCTGCTCGGCATAAGAGGCAAGGATTTGAGGCGGTGAGCCCTCATCTCTCGGCCCCGGTCCCTGACCCTGCCACCGTAACCCGCAGCTAACAAGGAGTAGACTTACCAGAATTATCAGAAAAACTTTCTTAGTCATTACTGCAGCCTTATCTAATGCGCGGAAAAGAGTTTAACCATATCGCCCAGAGAACGCAAGCTTGCCTTTCCCCTAGAGCCCGGATATTTCATGAATCACTTGCTGCGACCACGGATATAGACGTCCTTCCGGGCGTCCTCGGGTGTTCCTTCGACCCCTTCGATAAACTCAGGACAAGAAGCTCAGGACAAGCTCACCCTGCGACGTACCGTTCAGGTACGCCTCGGTACCAACACCCTGCGCTTGCCCGGTGGCACGCCCATCTTAGTGGTCTCGCGACAGCAATTCATGAACGGCAATGGCGCAGGTCTGCGGCTGAGCAATGATCCAGGCAAGTGCCAGTTGCGCCAGGCTTACCTCATATCGTCCTGCGATCGGGCGCAGGTTGTCCAAGGCTTGCTGCACTCGCTGGTAGTTGTCGGCTTGAAACAGCCTGTTTTTCGCCCTGTGATCTCCCTTGGTGAATTTGTGGTCGGGACCAAATTTCCCCGTTAGTAGTCCCTGGGCAAGAGACGAGTAAGCGAGAACGGTAATGTTGTTCTCTATACAGTAGTCCAGTGCGTCTTTTTCCAAGTATCTCCAGAACAAAGAGTAGGGCGGTTGCAGGCTGTCTATGCGGCCATGACCAGATGCTTCTTCCAGCTGCGTCCTGGAGAAGTTGGACACCCCGATGGCGCGGATTTTACCTTGCTTCCTGAGGTCATTCAACGCCCGCATGGTCTCCTCAATGGGAACAAGTTCAGTGCCCCATGAACCAGCAGGCCAGTGGATCTGGTAGAGGTCCAAATAGTCCGTTTTGAGGTTCTTCAACGAGCCATGGCATGCCTCCATGACCTGATCGTACCTGAGATGGTTGGAAAAGACTTTGGTTGCGTAGACTACCTGATCCCGAACATCAGCGAGGGCTTCACCGACGATTCGCTCAGAATGACCATTTCCATAATACTCAGCTGTATCTATGGTGGTTATACCAGCCTCAAACGCAGCCCGTAAGGCCTTGATGGTCTCGGAATCATCGATGCCTACCCACATTTCTTTACCGGCCTGCCAGGTTCCCATAATGATGGGTGTGATTTTCACTTCAGACGTACCAAGAGAGCGTAATTCCATAGCTGCCTCCTAAAATAAATGGTATGGTCCACGTAATGATCTATGAAACATTTAGACAGAAAATACAAGAAACACAACCACGATTTAACAACGTAACCAGTTAGAATTTCCGCTTCGGGACACCATACTTCAGAGAGCCAACAGACCGACAGTTGTTCGTGGACGATAGCTTCAGGGTAGAGTTTTATTAAAGAGCAGTCAACTGCGGAAGTGGGGAGGGCGGCTATATGGATTTCAATTCTCAAAGGGTTCTCGGCAGGACCGGCCTCAGGGTGGGCCGCCTGGGAGTAGGGTCAAGCTATGGTGCGCCGGCTGAAGCTTTTGAGGAAGCCTTCGAGCGAGGGTGCAACTATTTCTATTGGGGCTCTTTGCGCAAAACTGGCATGTGCCAAGCCATCAAAAACATTTGCCGAAAAGGAAAACGTGATGAATTGATTGTGGTGATTCAAAGTTATTCCCGTTCTGCTTTTCTCCTCGAAGTCTTCTACCGCCGAGCACTGAAGCTTTTGGCACTGGATCACGCCGACGTCTTGCTTCTGGGATGTTACAGGAAGAAACCTCCCCAGAGGATTCTCGATAAGGCCAATGCCATGAAAAACAAAGGTATGTTCCGGTTCTTGGCTCTATCCAGTCACAACCGGCGACTATTCCCAGAGCTGGCCAAAGAAAACATCTTTGACATCTTTCACATTCGCTACAGCGCCGCGCACCGCGGGGCAGAATCGGAGACGTTCCCCTACCTGGAAGGCAAAAACAGTCCAGATATAATCAGTTTCACTGCAACGAGATGGGGTCAGCTTCTTCAGGAGAAAAAGATGCCACCGGGTGAATCCGCACCAACAGCCAGTGACTGCTACCGATTCGTTTTATCCCATCCAGCAATAGATGTTTGCATGACCGGGCCTAAAAACCTGCAACAAATGCGAGAGGCTATCAGGACCCTTGACCTCGGTCCATTGGGAGGTGATGAATTGGAGCGAATGCGAAAAATCGGCGATCATATAAGGGGATAGATCCCAAAGAAAGGTACAAGGCGTAAGGCATGAAGCTCAAGGGTTTAGTATTCCTTTGATTAACCTTATGCCCTGAGCCCCATGCCTTGGATTTACCAATTCTCACCCAGTAGCTCAAAATAGGCCTGCGGACTGATACAAGCGGGGCATACTTCCGGCGCTTGCTTGGACTCGTGCAGGTAGCCACAGTTAAGACAACGCCAGACAACAACCTCTTCTCTTCTAAAAATCCGTCCCTCTTTGACATTGGCGGCCAGTTCCAGATAGCGTTTTTCGTGCTGTCTTTCCGCAACCGATACAGCGCCCAGAGCCTCTACCACCCGGATGAAGCCCTCTTTTTCAGCCACTTCGGCAAAGCCGGGGTACATCTCAGTGTGTTCGTAGCGCTCACCGGCGGCCGCAGCTAGCAGGTTCTCATAGGTGGTACCTATTACCCCAGCTGGAAAGCTCCACTTGATTTCCACCTCACCGCCGTTCAGGAATTTGAAGAACCTTTTGGCGTGCTCCCTTTCCTGATCTGCCGTTTCAGCGAAGATGTGTGCAATCTGGATAAGCCCATCCTGCTTAGCCTGCTCGGCGAAGTAGGTATAACGGTTTCTCGCCTGGGATTCCCCGGCAAAGGCTGTAAGCAGATTTCTTTCCGTTTGACTACCTTTGAATTTGCCCACTTTGCCCCACTCTTTCTATGAAATAATGGTTTAACAAAGCCGTGGTCGCCCCTCTTATTCCTCCACGATAACGGCCTTCGGTGCACATTCCTCCGCGGCTTTTCGCACCAGGTCTTGCAGGTGTTCGGGGACCTCGTCCACCAGGATTCTCGATATCATCTGATCTTCATCGTATTCAAAAACCTCCGGACATACCTTGTTGCAATTCCTGTCTCCCATACACAAGTCGTAGTCAATTTTCACCTTCATAAATATCTCCTTGTCTAAAATGGTTGATTTGGACTTCAACTGCTGGCGGAGTAGTCCCCTATCTTAACAATAGTTGCAGCGTACAGCTATATCAAATCTAAATTTTACAAAGATTTTTCAAGAAAAATGATAAGAATTAAGGGGTGAGGCTGTTATCGAGAAACTCCAATACTCGAGCGAATACTCGTTCGGATACATCGCCCCGAAGGATTCCGTGGCGGTCGGAGTTAAACATAATCAGTTCTTTATCTTGGGAACCGAGCTCCTCATATATGCGTTTGCTGCCTTCGGGGTGAACCACCGGATCATCGGATGACTGTATCAGCAAGGCTGGAACACTCACCCGATCCAAACGTTTTGAAAGCTCGTCCATGAGTTCCATCAATTCCTTTACCCCGCTAATGGGATTGCGAAAATAATTGATATGCGGATTTTCAGGTTCGTTGGGCACAAAGTGCCTGCGGCCATCATCTTTGACTAGCTTGTCTGCCAGCTTATTCCAGAGAACAACAGCCGGAGCCAGTCTGGCCGACCTCCTTCTGAGCCTCATGGCGCAATTGATCGCAAAAACTGCTCTTACATTGTATAGCATGTTTGTGGCCGCAAGCAGGGCTAGGCCAGCGCCCACACTAAATCCACCCAGGACAACATCCTCGCAGCTATTTGCCAAGACCAGGTAGCCACGCTCCACCGACTGCAGCCAATCCTCCCAGGTTCTGAGGGCCAGATCTTCGGGGCTGGTTCCATGACCCCGAAGACGAGGGGTAAAGACTGTGTAACCATGCTGATGCAGGTAGGTGGCAAGCGGCCTGACCTCCTCCGGAGCTGCCATATAGCCATGCACAAGCAATACTCCGACTTTTGGACGAAATCTTCGGTAAAAGGTGGGAGCACCGATTTTCCTGGGTTTTGATTCGTCTTGGCGGTAATAAGCCTTATAATCGTCGGCGAATTCCTGCTTCGCTATGCGTAAAAACTTCCGTCGTAGCCGCCAACGCAGCAACCACTGGGGGTGCTCCGCAACTACCCGCAGTTTACCAGTGAGCGGGTGGAGGAATTCCACCTCATTGAGAATAACCTGGTACGGATTATCTCTGCGGATAGTGTGGAAGTTGAAAAGTGGCTTCATCCTCAGCTTTTTTTTGTGAATAGTATTCCCTTCCATACGAATCACGCCGCTTTTTTCTGCAACCTCGAGGAAATCTGCCAGTATTTGATGATATCGGCGGCATAATCGGACGCATTGATCATGAAGCAGTCCCGAATGAAACCGGACATTCTTCAACTTGGCGACGGTTTCTGTGGCCAGATAGAGTCGCTCCGCCAAGTCGAACAGGTTCAGGCGGTGACCCGGGTAGTATTTCAGGATGTAGGCGATCAGATGATCATAATTGACGGTGGTATTAAGATAAATGGAGGCCATGACTTTCCTGGTGAGATTGCTGGCAATTCGCCGCATCAACGGCCTGGAAGGCAGCACGTCGTCGGGGAGGATCGGCCGTTGACTGAGTATGTCTTGCTGAACCTTGCTCTTTTTGAGTAATGGACTGATGGCCAGGGGTTTACCGAAAGTGATATCGATGTCCACCCCCGAAAGAAGCATGGTCCCCTCGGTTTGTAGTTCTTCCACTATCCGCTCGGGAAGGTCTCTCACCACATAAGATGCGATCTTCTCAATGGCGTTTTGCTGTGAACGAATAGGGTAATAGGTTACATTCACCGGCACCAGGAAAGTCTCGCGCTCGCTCACCTGGTCGGGGGATGAGAGATCGAATATCTCCAATTGCTGTTGGAGCAAAGCAGGATCTGTTTGCCGCAAGTGGCAAAGCCGTCTACGGTAAAACTCAGTTCGCAAGGCCAGGGCTGCAGCGCCGGTGTGTGGCGGCCGTCGAGTACCTGTGGCGCTGTAGATAAGGAATTTACCGCTCTCGACGATTTTCTTATCCTTGACCATAGACCCTTCCGGAAAGATTAACCAGGGATGCTCACCCATCAGTAAAGAGCGAATGATAATCTTGTCACGGTTGGGATCCTTGGTGGAAACCGCACCCACACCATCCAAATAACTTCCGAGAGGTCCGGTGAACAGACCGTGGTGGGCGAGGGACATTACCGGCCTGCCGGTGAGCCTGTAAATCTGGTAAGGAAGAATCAGGGTTTCCAAGCGGGTGAAATGATTTACTGCAAGTATAGACACCCCATCTGGGATATTTTCAGCGCCATGAACGCGGACCGAGGCTTTGAACAACCGCTCTAATGCCTTTATCCCCAGCTTGCTGAGCGAAAAAACCAGGCGGCTGATGTCTGCCATAGTACCTCTCGCTTGTAGTCAACGGTCACAATGGTTAAGAAGCTACGTACCAGATATATTTTCCCACAGCTTTGACCCGCGTGTATAGTATTTTGCACTATAAGGCTGACCCTTTGCACGTTGCGTGCCTCTTTTCTCAGGTATCGCGGCCAATGTGCAATGAGTTGATATATCACGGCAATGGAGGGAATTGAAAGGGTAGGAAGGAGCTAGTCGGTCTTGCTGGCCAGTTTCATTCCATAGAGCTTTGCAATCATTTTATGTAAAATCTCACGGTCATCGGCTGACATCCTTGTGAACTGGACACCTATCCCATATTGGGGGTCGCCTTCGCTGGATTTTAAGACCGTCGACCACACCACCTTTCCATTGAGATTCATCGTTTTGTACTCTGGCGCCCTAATGACTATGAGAAGGCCGTCCTCTAATGGTGGCATATCTTTGCAGGAGACAAGCGCACCTTTAGAGCTGACGTTTTCTATTTTCCCCTCCACCTGAGTTAGAGGCGATAACATGGTGACAGGCCATTTGACCGGGACTCTGGGAACGAAGCGTTTTTCCTGCTTAACCATCTGTGCGCCTCCCCTTTGTGAGATTATCTCCGCACGTCGAGTCAAAAACGCAGGAAATATGCCATCAGTCTTTCATCTGGGGGATTGATTCCAACCCTGTTCCTGCCCATGGCACATGTAACGGGTCGGCAATGGATTCTATAAATAGCAATTGAACTTTTACTATTTAGACCATTAATACTATACAGGTATCACAAAAGAAGAGAACGCTACTGGTCTCTAGGAAGAAATGAATCCAGGGCTAGATCTCTCCGCTCGCCCCTCAGCAGTCAACTATCAAGTCTTTGAGAATATGAACCGCAGAATATCGAAGTGAAAAACATTGTCTTACCCCTTTTAAGAACTTCTGCTGTTTCCGCCGGAGACGGACTATAGCATCAATTATTGAAAAATCTCTATGGGTCAAACCGTGCGGTAACTTTTCAGAGTCAAGAGGAAGGAGACAAACAAAGTTGAAGTGAAACATTCACTTTATCTAGAAAAGACAAGTATTAGAAGGGTATGCAGGCTAAAGGAATGGTGATCTTGTTCGTGGCAATAGCGTTACTAGCGCTGCTTCTTAAAGCAGGGCATCTTAAACCCGCTCCACGTACTCACCTGTGCGGGTATCTATCTTCACCGTCTCACCTTCGTTAATAAAGAGAGGAACCTGGATGACCAATCCCGTCTCTAGGGTGGCTGGTTTGGTGGCACCCGTAGCTGTGTCCCCCCGGACGCCAGGGTCCGTCTGTGCGATCTTCAACTCCACAAAGATGGGGAGCTCGATGCCGATTGGTTTGTTATTGAAAAAAAGCATCTTGACGTCGATGTTTTCCTTGAGAAAATCTATACTGTCACTCAAATGCTCCTGATCGATGAAAATCTGCTCGTAATTCTTATTATCCATAAAGCAGTAACCTTCAGCATCCTGATAGAGGTACTGCATCTCGCGCTCCACTAGGTCAGGGCGGTCGACCTTCTCGCCTGATCGAAATGTTTTTTCCAAGACCTGACCGGTTTCCATATTTTTGAGACGGGTCCTGACAAAAGCGCCGCCCTTACCTGGCTTGACGTGAAGAAAATCAACCATAAGAAAAGGCTTGCCTTCCAATTCGATTTTCAACCCTTTGCGAAAGTTCGCTGTGGAATACATAATCCCCTCGCCATCTACCCTTTGTGGAGTTCTGGAGAACTGGTCAAAACCCCCAAAATAGTCCATCCCCGTTTTTCTTGAATCTTCCTCAAAGGTAGTGCTTGAAGTGGTAGACCTAAATAGGGTCTAACCTTTT